>CAYWON010000041.1:0-44187 GCA_964459885.1 uncultured Archangium sp. | reverse complement strand
TCGGGTCTTCGATGAGGCGCTTGGCGCGGCCGAAGTCGAGCTCGGCCAGCAGCGACAGACAGCCGATGCGCGCGTCTGACGGGAAGTCGCGCGCTTCGTTGCGCACGCACGCCTCGGCCGCGAGCAGCAGGTCGGCGGTGCTGGTGCCTTCGGCCGCCATGCGCTTCGCGTCGGCGAGCGCGTCGTACGACTCGAGGAACGTCTTCGGCCCAGCGAACGTGACGGGCGGCTTCGACATCGGCGCGCACGCCTTGCGCTGCGTGTCGTCGGTCGCCGTCTTCGCGCAGAACGACGCGAGCCACTTCATCGCCTCGGGTTGGCGGCGCGGCACGTACTCGGCGATGGCGAACTGCAGCGTCGCTTCTTTCGCCTGCTCGATGGCCAGCTTCGTCGCGGCGGCCCACGTCGGGCTGAGCGACTCCTGCGCCTGAAACCGCGGGCCGTAGAAGAGGTGCTTCTGCTGCGCAGCCTTCACGAGCACAGCCGCGATGGCGGGCGCGCCGAGCTTCGCCAGCTTCGCGTCGTCGGGCAGGCGCGTCTCGAGCCACGCCAGCGAGGTCTTCACGTCGTCGAGCGGCAAGGTCTTGAGGTCATCGTCGAGCACGAGGCAGTACTGCGCGTGCAGCACGGGCCGCAGCGCTTCAGGCGCGCTCGCCAACTTTCCGCACAGCACCTGGGCACGGGTCAGCGGGTTCCAGCCGGTGCGCACCGCCTCGGCACCGCCCGTCGACAAGAGCGCGTTGGCCGCGGCGAACGATGCCTTCCATGCCGCGTCGTCACCGGCGTTGAGACGCTGAATCCAGCTGTGCAGCACTGGCGACTTGTAGTCGGCGCGCACCTCGGCCGAAGGGAAGGTGACGTACTGCGCGGGCGTCGCTTCGCGGCGCACCTGCACGTTGGACGCGTAGTCGACGACGGACGGCGTGGCGGCGAGCGCCAGCAGGGTGGACAGCAAGCTCATGTCGCCGCGTTACCGCACGCGCTGTCCGACAGCGAGCGGCACTACTGGCAGTTGGTTCCGACGCCGGTGCGCGCCGGGCTGAACCAGGACTGGTTGTGGAAATTGCAGCCGCCGTCGTACGCGTTGGTGCGAATGCGGCCCATGCTGCCGCCGCCGCCGCCGCCAGGCATCGCGGAGCAGTCGGGGCCCTCGCCGTCGTCAGCCGTCGGGTTGTTAAAGGCTGCACCGTCGCCGCCGTTGCCGCCGCACGTCGCGCCGTTGTCGCCACCCCTCGCGCCGTTGAGCGAGACCGCGCCGTTGGCACCAGCCTGGCCATCGTACAGCGCGCTGCCGTAGCCGCTGCCTTCGCCGCCGCCGCCGCCGTTGGCGGTGATGTCGCCGTTGCTCGAGCTCGACAGGCCCTGCGCTTCGAGCAGCACGGCGCCGCCGCTGCCGCCGCCGCCGCCACCGGTGCGCGTGTCGTGAACGCCGCCCTCGCCGCCGCTGCCGTTGGCGCTGATGTTGCCGGTGAAATGAATGAGGCCGCCCGCGGAGATCTGCAGCGCGCCGCCGCCGCGGCCTCCACGCCCGAGGTTGGTGGCGTTGGCGCGCCCGCCCGGGCCGCCGTTGCAGCCGGCCACCAGCGGCACCAACGTGGCGTTGCCCCACGCGATGCCAGCGTCGCCGCCGAGGCCGGTGCCGGTGCCGCGGTGGCCGAAGCCGCCGTTTCCACCGAACGCGCCGCCGCCACCGCCGCCCGATTCGTCGCCGTTGGTCCGCCCCGCACGTCCCGCACCCGTCGCACAGTCGGTGTGCGCGCCAGCGCCGCGCGCGAACGCCGCGCCGTCGAAGCCGTCGACCTCCACCAGGCCGGAGATGGACACGTCGGTCTTCACCGCGATGATGAGCGGCCGTCGCCCGCGCCCGCGCAGTCGGCCGCCGCTGCCGACGTTGAGCGCGTCGAAATAGACGAGCGTCGCCTCGGTGCCTCCGTTGGGCACCAGCGTGTGCGGCGGCACCGACACGCTGCCGTCGCACTCGATGAGCGCCACGCCGCCGTCGTCGAGGCCGGTGTTGATGGTGACGGCATCGCAGTTGATGGTGCGCGCGCCGAGCGACGTGGGCAGCTGCGCCTCGGTGAAGTTGCTGGGCGTGTAGATGAAGACCGGCGGCGTCGGGCTGCACGCGCCCGCGACGCACGTGCCACCGGAGCACGGCGTGCCGTTGGGCTGCGGCACGTAGCCGCAGCGGTCGGTGCTCGTGCACGCCGCTGGCGAAGTGGTGTGGCACACCATGGGCGCGCAGTTGGGCGAAACGCCGCGGCAGCCGCCGTCGCCGTCACACGTGTCGTTGTCGGTGCACGCGTTGTTGTCGTCGCAGGTGCCGGTGCCGACGGCGAGCGGCGTGTAGACGCAGCCTCCGTCTTGCGCTTCGTCGCACTGGCCCGTCGTCGTGAAGCAGCTCGTGGGCGGCGTGCTGCAGGCGCGCTGCGTGCCGCGGCAGCCACCGTCGCCGTCGCAGGTGTCGTTGTCGGTGCACGCGCGGCCGTCGTTGCAGCCGGCGTCGGGCGTGGCCGTGAAGCGGCACATGCCTCCGTCGGGGTCGCAGATGCCCATGTTCTGCGTGCACTGGTTGGTGCTGCTGCACAGCACCGGCGACGTCACGCACGTGGCGCCGTTGCACGTGCCGCGCGTGGTGCACGCGTCGGTGTCGTCGCACGCGCTGCCGGTGGGGCAGTCGGCGTCGGCGCAGTCGATGTCGCCGTCGCCGTCGTTGTCGACGTTGTCGTCACACAGCCCCAGCTCGCTGCCGGTGCGGCAGCCCGCATCGGCGCACGTGCCGCCGTTCATGCACTGGAGGCCGTCGCAGTCGGGGTCGGCGCAGTCGCGGCCTTCGGTGCCGTCGTTGTCGACGCCGTCGGCGCACAGCACTTCGGCGCAGCGCTGCGTGGTGCAGACGGCGCCCACGCCGCAGGCCTGGTTGTCGCACGCGTCGTCACGGCAGTCGGCGTTCCCGTCGCAGTCGTCATCGAGGGTGTTGGCGCATTGCTCGGTGGCGCCCGGGTGGACGGCCCCGTTGTCGTCGTCGCAGTCGGCCGGCGTGAAGTGTCCGTCACCGTCGTTGTCCACGCCTGCGTCGGTGCCGGCGTCAGCGACCTCGCGGCGCAGGGTCAGCGTCAGCTCGCCGGGCATGCCGAACGGCGCGCGGCGCGCCTCGGTGCGCTCGCGAGGCGTCGTCTCGCTGGTGCACGCGTCGTCGCTGTAGCCGACGGCTTCGTACTCGGCGTCGGCCATCTCAGCGCCTTGCAGCACGGCGATGACGAAGCGGTCCTTGCCGGCGAGGTCGATGCACGCGGTCTCGAGCGTGTTGGTGGCGCCGCGGGCGAACAGCTTCGCGCGGCGGCTGGTCAATGCGTCGTCAGAGACGTCGACGATGACGCGCAGCGTGCCTTCCTGGGGCGGGTTCGACGAGCAGGCAGCGAGAGCGGCGAGGGCGAGCGGGAGCGCGCGGCGCATGTGCCCGCACTATCGCACTTCTTTTCAGAGCGCGTTGACGCCCAGCCACACCGCCCACACACCGAACCACAGCGCGATGCCCCACGTGACGGCGCTGCCTACCGGAGCCACGCGTACCCGCGTCAGCAGGCCGATGGCGTGCAAGACGCGGCCGACCAACAACGTCAGCCCCGCGCCCCACAGCAGCGACTTCGAGCCGCCTGCGCTCTCGATGAGCCACATCAGCACCACCAACATCGGCCCCCACTCGGTGAGGTTGCCGTGCGCGCGCACAGCGACGTACAGCCGCTTGGGAGGTGCGGCGGGGTCGACGTACGTCTTGAGCTGCATGCGCACGCGCGTGACGTTGATGCCCAGCAGCGTCATCAGCAGCGCCAGCGCGCCGCCACACACCAGCGTGACGACGGGCATCTTCAGCTCCCGATGCCGAACGCGGTCGACTGCAGCACGCCGCGGCCGATGGCCATGACGCCGCCGATGATGAGCACCAGCGCTGCGCCCACGCCGATGAGCGGCAGCTGGAACCCCGGCGTCGGCTTGCGGCGGTTGATGGACATCGTCACCTGCGCGACGACGGCCGCGAGAATCATCATCACGAAGTGGCCGATGAGCTTGGGGTAGTAGGTGCCGTTCGCCACCAGCACCACGCCGAGAATCACCTGCAGGTGCAGCGTGCCCGCGAAGGCGGCGCCCAGCGCGCGGTGCAGCTTTCCGAAGGTGCCCTTCTGCGCGAGGCCCAGCGCCAGGACGACGACGTTCGCCACCGCCAAGAGGAGGATGAGGTACCGCAGCCCGGAGTGCGCGTGCATGAGGCCAGTCATGCGTGAGGCCGTAGCACCCACCGGGCTGAAAATCGCGCCCGCGGGTGGCTGTTGCTAAAGCATGGGGCTCATGGGCTCCATGCGCTGCGCTGTGCTGTTTCTCGTCGCCGTCTCGGGCTGCGCGACGTCGACCGCCGCGGGCTCGACGACGCCGCCGCGCGACGTCTCGCAGTTGGTGGAGCTCAGCGGTGATTCCATCATCGTGCGCGAGACGATTCAGTTCCCGCACGGCGAGGCCACCATCGACCCACGCTCGACCGACCTGCTCGACGCGGTGGCGAAGATCCTCAGCAGCACCGATGCCATCTCGAAGCTCACCATCGAAGGGCACACCGACATCACCGGCGAGCCTGCGGCCAACCAGCCGCTCTCGCTGGCGCGCGCGCAGGCAGTGAAGAAGTACCTCGAGAGCAAGGGCGTCGCGCCCGAGCGCCTCGAGGCCGTGGGCTACGGCCACGACCGGCCCGTCGACACCAACGACACCGACGCGGGGCGCGCGAAGAACCGCCGCGTGGAGTTCAAGGTCGCGCGCTAGTCAGTTGATGTAGAAGAACGTCGCGAACGCCGCGCGCACGTTGGTGCCGGCCGGCGGTGACGCTCCAAAGAACAACACCGTGTTGTTGCCCGGGTCGAAGTCGAAGCCGTTGACGCGCGCGCGCGGCACCTCGACGTCGGTCTTCACCGCCAGCGACCCCGAGATGGGTCGACGCATGAGCCGCGCGCGGCTCGACGCACCGATGGCGCCGAAGAGAATCTCTTCCACCACCTCGGTGAGGTTCGGGTTGCAGATGCTGCCGGTGCTGCCGCCCGTGGCCGCTGAGAGGTCGATGTACTGCGTGCCCGCCACTGCGGCGCCCAGACCCACGCGCGTGCAGCCGGTGGGGCGCGGGCCGACGATGCCGAAGGTGACGGCGTTCTCGGCGACGAAGTCAGCGGCGTAGTCGGCCACCGGCTTGAGGCCGGCGTTCTCTTCGTCGGACACGAATACGATGACCAGGCCCGCGTCGTCGCGCACGCGGCGCTCGGCGCCCGTGGCCTGCTTCGCCACGCGAATGGCGCGCAGCGCGAACTCGATGCCCATCTCGAAGCCGTTGCCGTTGATGCCGACGCGCACGTCGCTCTTGAACTGCGCGAGGTCCGACGTGAAGCCGGTGCCGCGCAAGATGTCGCTGTCGGTGGTGATGACGCCGATGCGGAAATCGAGCCCCGAGGTGCGGAAGGCGTCGAAGAGCGCGTCGGCGCTGTTGGCGAGCGCGGTCTGCTCCTCGAGCATCGAGGCCGAGTTGTCGACGACGAAGATGAAGTCGGTCTTGAGCGGCGGCGCCTGCAGCGTCTCGCACTCGTAGCTGAGGTCGGCGTTGGGCGCTGAGAGGTGCGTGCCGTTGGTGAGGTCGGTCAACGACGGCTGGTTGACGCGGAACTGCGAGAGCGTGCTGACGGCGCCCGCCACGAAGACGTCGGAGCCAGTGACGCGGAAGTGCAGGTACACGACGAGCTCTTCTTCAGCCGTCGCGCCAGCCACTGCCGGGAGCGCGCCCACGTCGGCGGCCGTGCGGCCCGAGAGCGCGAGCGCCAGGCGGTTGCGCACCGCGAAGGGGTTGGTAGCGGTCGCGAACGTCATCGTCTCGCCGTGAGAGAAATCGGCGCGGCCCGCCGTGATGGCGCCGCCGTCGCTGACGCCCGCGTCGGCGTCGGTGCCGGGCTCCGTGTAGATGCGGTTGAAGCGCTCGAGGCGGTCGCGCACCAGCGGTGAACCGGCGAGGTTGGCGAGGCTCGCCAGCTCGCGGCTGGCCAGCGTGTCGAGTGAGTCGGCGCGCGTGGGGTCGATGTCTGCGGGCAGCGGGCGGCGCACGACGAAGGCCGCGAGGTTGGCCGGCGCGTCGTCGAGGAGCAGCAGCTGCGCGTCGGGGCGCTCGGTGATGGCGAAGCGACGCGGGTGCGCGAACACGTTGCGCGTGCCCGGCACCTGCGTGGGGATCTGCTCGATGGCGTCGAGGTCTGGGCACGCCGGGACGCGCACGCCCGCGTCGGTGCCGCCGTCGGTGGTGACGCCTCCATCGGAGTTGAGGCCGGCGTCGGTGGCTTCACCGGCGTCGGGCGTGGGCGGCGTCTCGAGCGCGCTGGGGCACGCGGTGAAGCTCAACGCCATGACCAGACCCAGGAGAACGAGCGTGCTCCTCTCCGCCGCGGCGGAGAGGCTGGGTGAGGTGGTGCGCGTCTCTCGTCCCTGTCGGCGTCGACGCGTCAGGCCCAGCAACGCGAGCAACGCCAGCGGCGCCGCGAAGTCACCCGGCCCGCTGCAGCCACAGCCGGTGACGACCTTCGGGCGCTCGCCCGTGCCGCCGTCTTCACCGCCGCTCATGCCCGCGTCAGCCAGCGCACCGCCGCCGTCGACGTCACCACCATCCATCGGCACGCCCGCATCATCGGTGCACACGCGCAGGCCCGTCGCCGGGTCGAGGTCGGTGTCGCCGTCGCAGTCGTTGTCCTTCACGTCGCACAGCTCGGGCGCGCCGCGGAACACCGTGGGGTCCGCGTCGTTGCAGTCGCCGTCGCAGTTGGTCTGCCCGTCCATGTCGGCGTCGAAGCAGACCGCGCACAGGTTCGGCTGCCCCGGCGCGCTGTCGACGAACGCGTCGCAGTTGTTGTCGATGCGGTCGCACAGCTCGGTGGCGTGCGGGTTCACGTCGGCGTTGGCGTCGTTGCAGTCGCCACAGAAGGCCGAGAAGCCGTCGTTGTCGCGGTCGTCAGCGCCTTCGTCGACCAGCCCGTCGCAGTCGTCGTCCTTCGAGTTGGCGGGCAGCTCGACCACCGTGGGGTTCACCGTCGCGTCGTTGTCGTCGCAGTCGCCGAAGCACACCGCCACGAAGTCGCCGTCCTGGTCGAAGCCCTCGTCAGTGCGGCCGTTGCAGTCGTTGTCCTGGCCGTCGCAGATCTCCATCGCCACCGACACGTTGCCGCCGGCCGGGTGCACCTGCGCGTTGTAGTCGTTGCAGTCGCCCTGACACGTCGTCACGCCGTCGCCGTCGAGGTCCGTGTCTTCATCGACGCGGCCGTCGCAGTTCTCGTCGACGCCGTTGCCGCAGATTTCCCGGCGGAACGGGCTGCGCGAGGCGTCGTTGTCGTCGCAGTCACCGGCGCACGTCGTCGCGAAGTCGCCGTCGACGTCGAAGCCCTCGTCCACCGTGCCGTCGCAGTCGTTGTCGAAGCCGTCGCACACCTCGAGCGCGCCGGGGTTCACCGCGGGCACGCGGTCGTTGCAGTCGCCCTGGCCGGTCGAGAAGCCGTCGCCGTCTTCGTCGGTGTCTTCGTCGGTCGCGCCGTCGCAGTCGTCGTCGATGCCGTTGCCGGTGCGCTCGGTCACGTGCGGGCCCACCGCCGCGTTGGCGTCGTTGCAGTCACCCTGGCAGTTGGTGAAGCCGTCGCCGTCGAAGTCAGCGCAGGGCGCGCCGCGGCACGCGTTGTCTTCGTCAATCTGCGTGTCGCAGTCGTTGTCCTGACAGTCGCAGCGCTCGGTGTTGCCGGTGAAATTGAAGCGGTCGGCGTCGTCGCAGTCGCCGTCACACGTGGTGACGCCGTCACCGTCGAGGTCGAAGCCGTCATCCACGATGCCGTCGCAGTCGTCGTCGATGCCGTCGCACGTGGCCTCCGGGTCGTTGACGCCAGCGTCGGGGTCGAAGCGCGGCACGCCGCCGTCGCCCAACGGTGCGGGCTGCACCTCACCGAGGCACGCGCCCATGCCCATGCCGTTGACGCACTGCTGGCTGCCGTCGCGACACAGGCCGCGACCGCGCGTGATGGGCGGGCCCGAGTAGCAGGCGGTCGACACACCATCGATGGTGCCGTCGCAGTCGTTGTCCTTGCCGTCGCAGACTTCAGGCAGGCCGGTGCGCACCGTCGGGTCGTTGTCGTTGCAGTCGCCGGCGCACGAGCGCTGGCCGTCCATGTCGACGTCGAAGTCGCCGTCGTCCACCGTGCCGTCGCAGTCGTCGTCCTGGCCGTTGCAGGTCAGCTCGCCCGCGGCCGGGTCGTTGGTGGGCAGCGTCGCGCCCGCGCACACGCCCCACGCGCCAGCCGGGCTGCAGGCCTGCATGCCCGCCACGCACACGCCCTTCGGCGTGCACATCGGGCCGGGGCAGGTGCCGGTGTACGTGTCGGGCGTGACGTGCGTGCCGGCGAAGCAGCGCCGCGCGGGCACGTCGTCGAGCGCGCCGTTGCAGTTCTGGTCGACGGTGTCGCAGGTCTCGACGGCGCCGGGCTTGATGGTGGCGTCGTTGTCGTTGCAGTCGCAGTTCGTCGCGTTGTTGCACGCGGCGCACGACACGAAGCCGTCGCCGTCGACGTCGAAGCCGTCATCGACGGTGCCGTCGCAGTCGTCGTCGCGCGTGTTGCAGGTCTCCATCGCGGGCACGACCTCGTTGGTGCACGCGCCGAAGCTGCTCATGCCCGCCACCGTCGCGTTGCACTCGCGCACGCCCGCCACGCACACGCCGACGCCCTGCGTACCGGTGGGGCCGGAGTAGCAGTTCTGCGTCACCTTGCCGCCGGGGCCGCTGCCCTCGTCGACCTGGCCGTTGCAGTTGTTGTCGATGGCGTCGCAGACCTCGGCGGCGTTGGGGCGCACTGCGGGGTTGTTGTCGTTGCAGTCGCACGACATGCCCATGGGCGCGCCGCACGTCAGGCACGCGCGCGAGCCGTCGCCGTCAGCGTCGGTGATGAGGCCGTTGTCGTTGCTGCCGTTGCAGTCGTTGTCCTGGCCGTCGCAGATCTCCGCGGTCGGCAGCGTCTGGCCGGTGCACGTGCCCCACGCGCCAGCGCTGCACTGCGCGGTGCCGGCGCGACACAGGCCGCGCGGCGTACACGAAGGGCCGGGGCAGGTGCCGGTGAACGTGCCCGCATCACCAGTGAAGCAGCGCAGCGCCGCCACGTTGTCGTCGACGGTGCCGTCGCAGTCGTCGTCGAGGTTGTTGCACTGCTCGGTGCCGGGGTTCTGGTTGCGCACGCAGGTGAGGCTGCCGCTCATGCACTGCTCGGTGCCGGGGCCGCACACGCCGAGCTGCCCCGTGTTGCACGCGCTTCCTGACAAACCTTCGTCGGTCATGCCGTCGCAGTCGTCGTCCTGGTTGTTGCAGCTCTCGGTGCCGGGGAAGGTCTGGCCCGACGTCGCCATGCTGCACGCGGGGAAATTGCCCGCGCTGCAGCTCTGCACCACGCCTTCACACACGCCGCGCGGGTTGCAGTTCGCGCCGGGGCAGGTGCCGGTGAAGGTGCCCGCAGGGCCCGCGTAGCAGACGCGCGTGACGCCCTCGTCGGTCTGGCCGTCGCAGTCGTTGTCGAGGTTGTCGCAGGTCTCGCTCGACGGGTTGGTGGTGCGCACGCACTGCAGCGAGCCCGCCTGGCAACGGTTGGTGCCCGCGCTGCACACGCCCTGCTGGCCGGTGGTGCACGCCGTCATCGGGCTCGTGCCTTCGTCAGTCTGGCCGTTGCAGTTGTTGTCGAGGCCGTCGCAGGTCTCTGCCGACGACGCGGTGTTCTGCACGCAGGCGAGCGTGCCGCTCTGGCACTGCCGCGTACCGGCGCTGCACACGCCCTGCTGGCCAGTGCTGCACGCCACGCCACCACCAGGGTTGTTCTCGTCGGTCTGGCCGTCGCAGTCGTCGTCTTGCCCGTTGCACGTCTCGGCGACGGGCGAGGGCGCGTTGCACTGGGCCGCGCCGCCGCTGCACTGCAGCGTGCCCATCGCGCAGCGGCCCTGCTGACCGGTGGCGCACGCCTGGCCGACGTTGAAGCCTTCGTCGACCTGCCCATCACAGTCGTTGTCGAGGCCGTCGCAGATTTCAGTCGAGGGCGCGGTGTTGCGCACGCACGCGAGGCTGCCCGACTGACACTGCCGCGTGCCCGCGCTGCACACGCCCATCTGACCCGTCGTGCAGCTCACGCCGCCGCCCGGGTTGCCTTCGTCGGTCTGGCCGTCGCAGTCGTCGTCTTGCCCGTTGCACGTCTCGCTGCGCGCGCCCGGCAGCACCGTCGACACGCAGGCCGCCGTGCCGTTGCCCTGACACTGCTGCGTGCCCGCGGCGCAGACGCCGACGTTGGTGGGGTGCGTACACGCCTGGCCGACGTTGAAGCCTTCGTCAGTCTGGCCATCGCAGTCGTTGTCGAGGCTGTCGCAGGTCTCGGTGCCCGGCGCGGTGTTGCGCACGCAGTTGAGCGTGCCGCTCTGGCACTGCCGCGTACCGGCGCTGCACACGCCCATCTGGCCCGTGCTGCAGTTCACGCCGCCGCCCGGGTTGCCTTCGTCGGTCTGGCCGTCGCAGTCGTTGTCGAGGCTGTCGCAGGTCTCGCTCGACGGGTTGGTGTTGCGGTTGCACACGATGGCGCCGCTGGAGCACGCCGTCGTGCCCGCGCTGCACACGCCCTGCTGGCCGCTGCTGCACGCCATGCCGCCGCCCGGGTTGCCTTCGTCCGCCGCGCCGCTGCAGTTGTTGTCGAGGCCATCGCACGCCTCGACGGCGGCGCCGTTGGGGCAGCTGGGCCCACGAATCGACGCGGCCAGCGGGTTCAACATGAGGCTGTCGGAGCAGTCACCTTGCGCGACGGTGCAGCCGTCGAGGTCGCAGTCGTTCTCGGGGTTGTTGGGCAGCGCCGCGTTGCAGATGGCGAGCGCTGCGCCCGAAGAGAGGAGGGAAGCCAGCAGGACGAGACGCATCAGAAGAAGGCTCCGAGCTCGAGCGCGAAGAAGGCGCGGGTGTCGACGGCGGTGAGTTGCGGGTTGGCGGCCTGCAGGTACGACGCACGGCCACCCGCGCGCGCGAAGAGGATGGAGACGGGCTTCACTTCGAGCCACGCCTCGCCCGAGAAGCTGAAGCCGGGCTGTGCCGCGAGCGGTCCGGGGAGGATGACGCGCGGACCGCCGACGAGCTCCAGCGTGACGATGTTCTTGAAGAGCGGTTGGCGCACGCGGAGCTGCGCGTCGACGCCGCGCCACGTGGTGCTGACGAGCGGGAGGTTGCACTCGAAGCGCGTCTGTTCCTGCGACCAGCCGCCAGCGACGCCAATGGTGGGCAGGTAGCCGCCGGCTTCGCCGAGGCGGTAGCGCCAACCTGCGCGCAGTTGCAGGTCGTCGTCGGTCATGCTGCACGCGCCTTCGAAGCCGGGCGCTTCGGTGCGCGCCTGCACGAAGGCGCGGCGGTAGTGCACCTCGAGTGAGAGCTGGCTCCACGCCTTGCCGCCGGTGGCGTCGAAGAGCTCGAGCGGGAAGAGCGAGGCCGCGACGCCGAGGCCCACCACGCCGCCGTTCTCGAGCAGCGCGAGTTGATCCGCGGTCTCGCCGGAGAGCTGCAGGTCGCGCAGCGCGGCGCCAGGGCCGATGGCCACCCACGCGCGCGTGCGATCGGGGTCGGGCTTCCAGCCTTCGTCGCTCGTGCCGGCGGGCGCGCTGCGCTTCTTGTTGAGCTGCGTCAGCTCAGTGTCGACGAACTCCTCTTCTTTGGGCGTCACCACCGCGGCCTGGCGTGCGAGCTCGGCGAGGGTGTCGAGGCGCGCCTTCTCGAGCACGAGGATTCGTGGAGCGAGCTGCTCGGCGACCTCTTTCGCCTGCGCGTCGTTGAGGCCGTTGGACGCGCGCGTCAGCACGGAGGCGTCGCCGACGGGTGCGCCCTGCGCGTCGTGAATCTGCGCCGTCAGCGTGTTGCTCTTGCCGTACGAGAAGCTGACGAGCCACTCGACCTTCGCGGTCGCGGCGACGGTCTTCAGCGCTTCGGGCGTCGAGACGTTCTTCGCGGTGACCTTCGCGTTCGACAGCAGGCCGAGGACCACGTCTGCCGGCAGTGTCTTGCCGCCCAGCTTCGCGTCGAAGGCGGCGACGAGGCGTCGGTGTGCGGCGGTGTCGAAGCGCTCGGCCGACTTGCGCGTGTCGACGCCCGCGAACGGGCCCTTCTTTCCGACAGCGACAGTGGCGACGGGCGGGAGGACGATCGCTGCGGCAGAAGACGTTTCAGCAGCGTGGGCAGAACCGGCGATCGCAGAAAGCAGCAACCAGAGACAACAACGTCGCATGACTGACGAGTGTACAGGCGCGGTGAGATTCCGCGGCACTGAACAAATGCAATCCGAGTGTCACGACATTGTGCCGAGGTGTGTGGCGGTGTCATCCGCCGAGCGGTGACTTGCATCATGCAAGTGACTGGGCTGCCTTGAGAACATCCGGCGGTCTGGTGTGAGCCCCAAGGCGTCCCGGAGCGGCCTCTCGGCGCCGCCACCTCGTCACTCGTTCACGCCCGCTTCGGGACGGTGTTTGGGCACCTTGATGAACCTCGTGGCGTGTCGCTGCGCCCGCCGGCGTCTCTTGATGCCACGCTCTCCCTCGAGCGGCGACGTCACCGCCACGATGCACGACGTTCAATCTGCTTGGCGTCGCAGCGCGCGCTGACACACTGGCGCGATGACGCGGACCCGCCTCCTCTCGTTGTCGTTGCTCGTCGTCGCGTGCGGCGCGCCCACGGAAGAACCGGACGCGTCCATCACTCCCGACGCGGGCGTGCTCATCGACGCAGGCGTCCACGACGCTGGGCTGCCCGATGCGGGCGTGGAAGACGACGCCGGTCTCCCTGATGCCGGCGCCGAAGACGCGGGCCTCGAAGACGCAGGTGTCCCAGACGCCGGCACGCCCGACAGCGGCGTCCTCATCGTCGACCGCACCAACCCTCAGCTCTACCGCTTTCAATTCACCGCCGCGGCCGCGGACCCCGACGCAGGACAGGCGCTCGGCAACCAGGTGGCGGCGCTCGACACGCGCGTGGCGCCGCGTGGGCTGCTCGTCGTCTACCTGCACGGCGCCGGCGCACCGACCACCTGTGGCTCGGTCGCGCACGAAGACTTCCTCGCGCAGCGCGGCTTTCACGTCATCGGGCCCTGTTATTCGTCGGCCTACGGCGTCAACAACTGCGGCAACGACATCGGCGGCTGCCGCCTGGAAGCCTTCGACGGCATCGACCGCACCACCGTCATCGACATTCCGCCCGCCGACGCCATCGAGACGCGCGTGGTGCGCATGCTGCAGCACCTCCAGACGCTCAACCCGCAGGGCGGCTGGGACTACTTCATCGTCAACGGTCAGCCGCGGTGGAGCGCCATCGTCATCTCGGGCATCAGCCACGGCGCCAGCACCGCCGGCCTCATCGCCAAGGTGCGCCCCGTCGCGCGCGCGGTCATGTTGTCGGGGCCGCTCGACACCAACCAGGCGTGGCTCACTGAGCCTTCCCTCACGCCGGTCGATCGCCTCTGGGGCTTCACGCACGTCGTCGACACGCAGCACAGCGGGCACCTCACCGCGTTCAACGTGTTGATGCTGCCGGGCGCCGCGACGCGCATCGAGAGCGCCGCCGCGCCGTGGAACAACTCGCACCGGTTGATGACGGCCATCGACGCGGGCAACGCGAGCGCCTCACACAGCTCGACGCAGGCCGGCGGTGGCTCGCCGCGCGCGCCCGACGGTGGCTACCGCTTCGGCACCGCGTGGGACGTCATGTACGGCGTGGAGTAGCGAACACCGGGCCCTTGCGCTTCGTCGCCGCACGCATCCTGCCCGGAAATTCTCCGTCGTCATGCGGGTCACTCGCGAAGTTCGCGCTTGGTGACCTCGGCGATTCCGTCAGCAGCCGTCACGTCATGACGGCTCAAGAACGAGAATACATCCCGGGTAGTAGGTGCCTCTATACCGTGGCGACTCCAGACCAATGCGCCGCGCCTCCGGAAACCCCCACGCGGTCAACGCCGTCGGAGCTGTCTGGTGTACTGAATCGACAAGCTTGGTCAGCTGGGTGTCGAGCCGCCCACGGTCCTCGTTCAGCTGCGCGTTTACGACCGGAACCACGAACGCCAAGGCGTACCGTTTGTACGATCCGTCATGGTCCGGCGCCGTCACGACCTGATTCTTGGCTTCGTCGAGACTGTCCCGCAGCACCACCGAGCAGTCAGCACTGTCCAAGTCGTTGAACCAGACCTGCTTGGCCTCGGCGATGATCTTGTGCTCGCCCAATTCGAACATCAGGTCGCAACGCCCCTGTGTTTCGCGCAGGCTTCTCGAGTCCAAGCGCGTCACGGCGTACTCTTCGAGAACCCAAGCGCGCTCGACGGTCGGCCGACTTCGCCAGATTGCTCCAGCCCATTGACTGACCGACGCGCGTTCGTTGTACCACCAAGGCGCGTCGTGATCGGGCCAACCGTCCTTGAGAAGCATGATGTCGCACCAGTTCTCTAGCGCCGTCTGCAGTGCCCCAGAGCCGTTCCGTGATCCGACGATGTCCATAGGTCCCCCTTCGCTTGGATCCTCAGTCGGCGACGGCGCCCAGCAACACGCCGCCGCGCTGCGAGGCCTCGAGCGTGCCGCACGCCGCGCCGATGTCCTTCCCGCCCGAATAGCGCCGCGCGATGGGCGCCTTCACGACCTGCAGGTGGTCTCTGAACGCCTTGAGCTCGTCTTCGGTCGGCGGCTGGTACTTGCCGGTCGGGTCGGTGACGTCGATGAGGTCAATCATCACCGGCACGCCGTCGAACGTGTCGCGCAGCGCCTCGGCGTCTTCGCGGCCCAGGTTGAAGCCACGAATCATCACGTAGGCCAGCATCGCGCGGTTGCCGCTCTCTTCGGCGTACGCGCGGATCTCCTTCACCAGCTCGCTCAGCGGCCACGTCTTTTCGACGGGCAACACCTGCACGCGCTTCTCGGGGATCGCCGAGGTGATGGAGAACGCGAGCCGGTACGGCAGCTTGTCTTGCCGATACTTGCGGATGCCCGGCACCCAACCGGCGGTCGAGAACGTGATGCTCTTGCCCGAGATGGCGAGGCCCGCAGGGTGGCACATGATGCGCGCCGCGCGCGTGGCGTTCGCGTAGTTGAGCAGCGGCTCGCCCATGCCCATGAAGACCACGCCGCGCACGGGCAGCTTCGCCTCGGCGCGCACCTGCAGCACCTGGTCGACGATCTCCCAGGTCTCGAGGTTGCGCTGAAAGCCCATCTTGCCGGTCATGCAGAAATCGCAGGCCAGCGCGCAGCCCACCTGGCTCGAGATGCAGACGACGTACTTGGTGTCGAACAGCGGAATGCGCACCGCTTCGAAGCGCCCGCCGAGCGGTGACTCGAAGAGGTACTTCACGAAGCCGTCGTCGGCCTGCCGACGCTCGACCACCTTCAGCTTCGGCAGCTCGCCGTGGTCCTGCACCCAGTCGCGCACCGGCGCGCGCACCTGCGGCGCGGCCTTGAGGTCTTCGAGCTGCTGCGCGCCGTGGCTGAACACGCCGGCGAACAGCTTGAGCTGCTCGGTGCGGTTGAGGCCGGTGGCGGCGAGCGCGTGCCCGAAGCCGTCGAAGTCGTGATTCTTCAGGTTGATGCGCGCCACGCCGGGCGCCGTAGCAGGCGTTGCCGCGCCCGCTCAAGCGGCTGATCAGGGGTGCCTGTCTTGATGGGCGTCAAAGCCGCTTCGCTTCTGCGTCACCACAATGCCGCCCATGCGTCGCGTCGCCCTCATCGCCCTCGTCACCGCCGGCTGTGCCTCCGCGCCGGTGAAGCGGCCCGTCGAGCGCTTCGACTTCGACGGCACGCGCGCCAGCTACCGCGTGTTCAGCGACGACAGCATCTGCGACACCGAGCCGCGCTTCCTGGCCGACGAGTTCCTCTCGGTGAACGAGGTCTTCAAGCGCTTCTTGCGCGACACGCCCGCGACGTCCGACGAGCCGTGGTCCGAGTCGCACTTCACGGTGATGGAAGACGGCCTCGCGCGGCTGCCGCCGTTGGTCGAGCAACACCGCACGCACCTCAAGCTGGCGAGCGGCTGCAGCTTCTCGAAGCAGGGCGCGTGGCCCGACATGCTCAAGCGCGCTGACACGCTGCTCGACGGCACGCGCGCGCGGCTCGACGTCGGCCCCATTCTCATGAAGGAAGTGCGTCACCGCACCGCGCTGGCCGAGTGGAACCAGCAGCGCCTCGAGCAGCAGGAGAGCGCGCGGCGCACGTGCCCCGCCAAGCTCGGCAGCGCCACCATCTACTTCGCGTACCGCGATGAATCGGAGCGCACCTCGTACTTGTTCTGCGACGGCGCCCTCGTCTCGGTCGCGGAAGGCACGCCGAAGCTCGAGCCCGCGCCCGCGGAGTTGGTGGGTCGCCGCGCGCCGCCCGCGAAGTCGTACCTGTTGGCCGCCGAGCGCTACCCGAAGGGCGCGATCCTCACCTCGCCCTGACGAAACACTGCGGGGGGCTCGGCGCTATGTGGCGCGATGACTTCCTTGTCCGCCCTCGCCACCGTGGCTGCTTTCATGCTGCACGCCGACCTCCGGCGCGAGCCAGCGGCGAAGTTCGCGGTCGACGAGGCGTTTCAGCGCGGCGGCGGGGTGCAGCTGTACTTCGAGCTCATCGGCGCTGACGCTACCGGGGCGCAGCGCGAGGCGCTCGCGCCGTTTCTTCCGCTCGACGGCGCGCGCCGCCTCGAGCAGCTCACCGAGCCCGTGCACGTGACGGTCTCGCGGCTCTCGTACGAGCTGGAAAAGGACGTGTCGTTCTTCACGCCCGAGCGGCTGCTCGACGTGAAGTACATGCAAGCGTTGGCGCCGGAGCTGGACGTCACGGCCCGCCCCGGCGGCGGCTTCCGCGTGGGCCGCGCGCCCAGTAACACCATGACGCTGGCGGTGCACGACGACGCCGGCTTCGCGCAGAAGGTGGCGCCGCTGGCCCGTGGCGCGCGCGTGGTGGTGCAAGAGAACACCGACTTCGCGCGGGTGTTGGGCTGGCGCACCGCCGCGTGGAGCACGACGTGGAGCTTTCATGAAGCGCTGGCGCCGGGCCGCACGCGCGTCACGGTGCTGACGCTGAACGTGCTCTACAACCTGCCGCCGCCGATGTTGGGCGGCGCCGACCGGCTGTTCATCGACACGCGAGCGCAGTCGCTGGCCGTGGTCGAGGCGCTGCGCGCGTACGCCGCGCCGCCGTGACGCGCTTCACTTCACCGTGACGGTGGCGGGGATGGCCGTGTAGTTGCCGTCGTACTCACCGTCGGCCGCGTCGGAGATGCGGAACATGCGCTCGGCGGTGCCGTAGTCGGTGCCGCCGAGGTTGCGCGCGAGCGCGATGGCGAAGTCTTCAGGGCTGTTGATGAACTCGCCGTCGTAGTCCTGCGTGAGGATGTCGAGGTCCGTGGTGCCGAGGCCCGCCTCAGACGCCTTCTGCGTCATCTCCATGTACTCGCGCATCTGCGCTTCGGTGAACGTGAGCGTCACGGTCTGACCGGGTTTCACCGGGCCCGACTCGGCCTGGTTGACGTCGCCGGTGAGCGACGCGTTGAGCAGCTGCGCAGTGTTCTCGTCGGCTTTGACTTCGTACGAGTAGCGACGCTCCGAGATGATCTCGTTGCCTTGCGCGTCGTAGCGCCGCGTCAGCTGCATCGGCACGTTCTCGGAGTAGTCGAGGTCGACGGTGACGTCCTTCGTGCCGTCCGGGTACGTCGTCACCACCGAGTTGCCGGTGTTTTTCTGACCCTTGAACGAGAGGTCGATGGGCCCGAGCGACACGTCGAGGCTCGACTCCGACGAGTAGTCGATGGTCTCGATGGTGGCGACGTCGCTGATGCCGGTGCTGTTGTCCGACGGCAGCGTGCCGCTGGTGAGGAACTCGTTGTACGCGGCCTGGCCTTCGGGCGTTGAGAGGTCGAACTCCGCGGTCTTCAACGTCGCCGAGTCGAGGTTGTCGGTGCGGCCGAGCGACGCGCTGGCGATGCCGAAATCGACGCCCACCGAGTTGTACGCCTCGATGGCCTCCGTCGGGCCGGCGGTGACGCGCACGGTGTTCTCGCCCGTCTTCTCGATGGCCACGCTGACGCCCGAGGCCTCTTCAATCTTGGTGGCGACGGCGATGTTCTTGAACGTCGCCTCGAACTCGTTGCTCGAGTAGTGCTCGCCGTTCATCGTGATGACGGTGCCCGTGGGCATCGACGACGGGTCGTACGGGTTGACCGTCTTCGGGTCGACGCCCTCGGCCGCGGCTTCCGGCATCGCGACCGAGTACTCACCGCGGATGCCTTCGGTGTGCGCGACGGTGAGGCCGGCTTTCGGCGTGTTGACGCCACCTTCGACGGTGACCGACGCGTCGGCCTCGACGGTGAACGTGGTGACGCCGTTCTCGGTCTTCTGGTTGGCGACGACCGAGGCCTCGGCGTTGATGCCGAAGCTCACGCCGTAGCCCTTGGCGTTCTTCACCTCGGTCGAGAAGCCGCCTTCCACCGTCGCCGACACGGTGTCCGGCGTGATGTTCACCTCGCCCGTGAAGTTACGCGCGGCGGTGACCGTCGCCGTCGGCTGCGCCACCGGCGTTGGCGCATTGCCCACCGTCTTGTTCTGCAGCGCGCGGGCGCGGCCCGACGAAAACTCGCTCGTCTCGAAGGGCTTGCGCACCGGCGGCGGCGGCTTGGGCGCCGGCTTCGGCTGGGGTTTCGGAGCGGTGACGGCAGGTTGTAGGGAGCGCTTGCGGATGGTGTCGACCATGCGTGGTCATCGTCGGCTCGGCGCACGCGGTGTGGACGCGCGTTGTCAGCGGGCTTTAACGACCTACATCGGCGCTGTTGTGGGTGCGCCCGGAGTTCGCGGGCTTCGCGCGGGCTTCAGGTCCACGCGATGTGGACGAGCTCGTCGTCATCGACGCCCTGGGCGCGCGCGGCCTGGACCATCGCTTCGTAGTCAGCGCGGAGCATCGTCTTCTTCTTTCCGAGCGCCGTCTGCCGGTCGGTGCGGAGCTCGTCGGAGTTCGGGTCGTAGTTCCCCATCAGCTTCGCGCGCGCGACCAGCAGCGCGACGGAGCCGCCGAGCACCACCACCAGCGTGCCGATGACGGGCGCGACCGAGAGCTCTGGCGCCAGCAACGACGGCAACATCGTCAAGGTGCCGAGCAGCCCCAGCATGCCGAGCACGAACATCCACCCGAACTTCGCCTTCTTGAGCCGCAGCGTGGCGTCGGCGCTGTAGCTGAGGCAGCGCGGGCAGGGCACGTCGTCCTTCGCGTTGGTGAGCGCGTGCTCGAGGCTCCGTTGCGCGGCCGCGCTCGCGCGTTGTTGCGCGCCGTGGTCGTCGAGCATGTACGGGCTGACGCCCTGGCCCGTCGACTCGCGCGTCATCTGGTAGGCGAACTGCGTCTGACAGCGGTCGCAGCGCTGCGGCTTCCACGTCGAGCCGGACACCGTTGCAGTGAAACGACGCGTGACGACCATGGGCATAGGAGTGGTCTGACACGCGGGCCTCAAAGGCGCGTGCAATGAATCGGTGCGCGCCGACGAAGCCCCGAGGGTTTGGTGGGCATGTGGAGCGCGCTCGGCGCGGGCATCGCGGTCGCAGGTTTCGTTGGTAATCGCTCGCGGTCATCGTGCTGACCATCGCGGTGGTGTTCATCGACGCACGCGTGCACCGGCTGTTTCCGCCGGGCGCTGCGCCGGTGTGGGGCGCGTTCGCCGTGTTGTGTCTCAACGCCACGGTGCGCTTCGTGCGACGGCGAGCGGCCGTGCCGGCGGCCACACCGCAAGAACTCGCGCTCTGGCTCGGCTCGCTCGCGCTGTTCGGAGGCGCCGCGCTGTTCCTCTTTACTGGTGGCGTCCGGCTCGTCAGCGCTTGAGCGAGCCAGGCAGCGCCCGCAGCGTCGATGCCCGCAGCGCGTTGAACGCCTTGCCTTCGAGGTTCGCCACCAGGTGCGTCAGCATCTCGCCGCCTTCGGCCACCTTCACGTCGGGCGAGTTTCCCACCGCGAAGTCGTAGCCACCCAGCACCGCGCCGTCGGTGAGGTCGATGACGAAGACGCGCGCCGTGTAGCTGCCCGGCGTGAACTTCGTCGACTGCGGCGGCGGCGGCAGCGGCGCGGTGTACTCGATGGTCTGAATCACGAACGCGTAGCGCACGCGCGCGCACGCCTCGAGGTACTGCTTCACCACGCTGGGCTTCGGGTCGAACGGCGAGTCGACCAGCTTTCCGTCTTTCAGCAGCCGCGCGCACTGCAGCAGCGGCAGCGCGTCGAGGCTGCGCAGCGGCACTGGCGGCAACGCTGCGGGGTCCTTCAGGTCTTCGCGGTAGATGAACGCGGCGTTCGTGATGTCACCGCCCTCGAGGCGCAGCTGCTGCGTGGTGGCGACCGGCGCCGGCCGGCCCTCGGGCAGCTGCACCGCGCGCAGCGACGCGAACGTCTTCTCGACGCCCGCGCGGTGCTTGCTGATGACCTCATCAACCGACTCGCTGCAGCCAGCGCACAGCAAAAACACGACGCACCACGCACGCATGGACGCGACGCTACTTCCGTAAGAAGGTGCCGCCCATGTCGACGGAAGAAGAACTGAAGGCAGAGCTGGCGAAGCTGAAGGCCGAGAACGAGGCGCTCAAGGCGCGCACCAGCAAGGGCATCTCGCTCAAGGTGTCCGAGAAGGGCGGCGTGTCGGTGTACGGCATGGGCCGCTTCCCGGTGACGCTCTACAAGGAACAGTGGCTCAAGCTGCTCGACATGGGCGACGACCTCCGCCGGTTCATCGCTGACAACGAAGCGAAGCTGAAGGCCAAGGAGTAACCGCCATGCGCACGGTGCTGCTCGCGGCCCTCGTCTCGTCGATGGCGCTCGCGGCGGCGCCGTGGCGCGGCCGGGCCATCACGTACGACGAGACCGACGTGGCGCTCGCCGACGCGCTGCGCACCATCGCTGACCTCGGCCACACCAACGTGGTGCTGCTGGCGCCGGGCGAGCAGCGGCTGCCCGTTTCCATCACCGACACCCCGTGGGACCAGGCGCTGAGCGAGCTCGTCAGCAAGCAAGGCCTCGCGTTGCGTCGCGAAGGTGACGTGTTCGTCGTCGCCACGCCCGAGGTCATCGCGCAGCGCAAGGGTGGGCGCTTCACCGCGAAGCGCGTGCGGCTCGCGTCGACCGGCGCGGGCGCAGACGACCTCTCGTCGGCCCTCGCGCGTGCGTGTCGTTGCAACCCGGGCGCGCTGACGGGCGGTGAGCCGGTGCACCTGGTGCTGCGCAACGTGCCCGCCGACCAGTTGCTCGCGCTCGTCCGCGACGTGAGCCACGCGACCGCCGCGAAACCGAAGCCGGCGACGACGGGCTGCGCGGCCGAGAAGTCGAGCGTGAAGGACCTCACGACGCGCGCGGTCGTCACCGGCACCGCAGCGCCCACCGCGGTGCTGACCGACAAGAGCGGCGGCAGCTTCGTCGTCGGGCTCAAGGACTGCGTCGGCAGCGAGCAGGCAACGGTGAAGCGCGTGACGCTCGACGAGGTGACGCTGTCGACGGGCGTCGACCTCATGCTGGGCGGCGGTGTCTTGCCGTCAGACCGCGCGCGCACGCGCGCCGTGCCCATCGACGACTCCATCGCCCTCATCGACTCGTTCAGCGCCGACACGTTCCGCGGGCACCGCAAGGCCATCGAGCGCAAGCGCTTGCTGCTGGTGTTCCTGCGCGACGCGCTGAAGCTCGAGGTCTTCGAAGAAGACGTGAGCCGCACCGCCAACGAGATGTTGTGGAACGTGCCGCCGTCGCTCGCCGCGCAGGTCGACGACGCCATCACGCGAGGTGCCACCGCGACGCCCGAGCTGCTCGCGTCACCGCCCGATGTCCCCGCGCTGCACTCCGCCGCGCTCTACGAGGTGTGGCGCGCGCGCGAGCTGAAGGCCGCCGACTACCCGGCGCTGCTGGATACGGCCGTGAAGCGCTTTGAAGACGACGCCGCGGAGCTGCTCGCGCTGCAGTCGCAGCTGGAAGGCAAGAAGGTGAAGGTGCTCGACGCGCCGGTGCCGTCGTCGCTGCATTGGCTGCTCACGAACACCGCCGCGCAGCCGAAGCTGCAGGACCGCGTGCAGACGGTGATGAAGCGCTACGCACCGCCGACCCCGCCTTAACGCCGCGCGGTCTGCCCGCCGAGCTGCTGCGCGACCAGCTTGTGGCCGAAGGCCTGGTCGACCTTCATCAACCACGCGCGGAACGCCGGGTAGTCCTTCGCGGCGATGCGCGCAGCGGCCATCGTCACCTTGCCCTTCACCACGAAGCCGTCGGCCGTCTTCTCGGTGGTGATGCGCACCTCGCCGAACGGCGACGCCTCGACGACCTCGCGCGGCGCCTCCGTGATGTCCCAGTTGGGCGGCAGCGCGTATCTCACCTCGAGCTCGTTGAGCCACACGCCGGGGAACACCACGTCGCTCTTGCGCTCCGACAGCGGCGCGAGCGCCTGGGTGAACGCACGGCCCGCACCGAAGGGGTAGAAGCGCAGCAGCCCGGGGCCCACCTCCGCGTAGCGCGGCGTCGACATCGCGAAGCTCAGCGTCACCGGCGCTTCGAGGTTCTTCACGTCGCTCACCGTCACCTCCGACGCGCGCAGGCCCGGGTAGCTCGAGCTCCACTGCTGCTCGAACACCGCCATGCGCGTGCCCGGCGTCTCGTACTGACGGCGCATCTCCGGCGCGGCCTGCCCGCTGCCCGTGACGTTGCCCTTCAGCGTCGCCGTGCCGTCGGGCTTCAGCGTCACCGCCACCTTGAGCGACGTGACGTTGTCCTCGGGCTTCGCTTCCGGCGTGGTGAGGAAGCGGCTCGGCGCGTCGGGCTCGACGATGAGGACGTTGGCGATGCGGTCGGCCGAGGGCAGCTCGCGGCTGCCGTGGAACTCAGCGGTGCCGTCGAGGAACAGGTCCAGCTTCGGCACGTAGACGATGGCGTGGTTGAAGGCGGCGAGCGAGGCGACCTCGGGCGCGAGCGTGCCGAGGTGACGCATGCGCAGCAGCACGAGGCGCGAGTCGACGCCGGCCACCTTCAACATCGCGTGAATCAACGACGCCTTGTCTTTGCAGTCGCCGAAGCGGCGCGCCAACACGCGATCCACCCGGTACGGCTTGTACCCGTGGATGCCGAACTCCAACGCGACGTAGCGCGTGTTGGTGACGACGAAGCCGTAGAGCGCGGCGACGACCTTGTCGGTGTCCTTGCGGTCGATGCCCTTGAGCGCGGTGTCGACGGCGCGCTTGAGCTCTTCGTTGGGCACCAGCTGGTCGCGCACCAGGCCCCAGTAGTAGCGGCCGACCTGTTCCCAGTTCTGGTACGTCGAGAGGTGCAGCGGCGAAGAAATCTCAGCCCAGCCCGCCATGTTCGGCTCGGGGACGACGCGCGCCACGTCGGTGGCCTCGAAGCGATAGGTCGAGCGGTCGCCGTCGGTGGTGGAGCTCGCCGTCACCCACTTCGGCAGCGTTTCCTTGTTCCACGAGAGCGGCCGCGACTTCGGCATCTCGACCACGTAGCGGTAGTGGCGCTTGGTGGTGAGGCCCTGCAGCGCGTCGACGTCGCCCCAGTAGTCTGACAACAGGTTGTCAATCGCCGTGTCGTCGGTGCGCCACTGCACTTCGAGCACGTCACCCGCAGACAGCGTGGGGAACGACAACACCCGCGCGCGCGCGTCGTAGTACATGCCCGTCCACGGCTCGTTGATGTTGCGCTCTTCATCACCGAACGAGTCAACGACGCTGCCGTCGGGCTTGGTGATGCGCGCCTTCAAGACGCGCACTTCCTGGCGGTCGGGCGACCAGGTGATGGGCATCGCGCGGTACGCCTCGACGCCGCGCTGTGTCTGCACCTTGACCACCAGCTGTTGAAACCGGCTCGAGAGCCCCGACGGCTGCACGCGCACGTGCGTGACCTCGGCCAGCGTGACGGCGTCTTCGGTCGAGGTCGGCAGCTTCTCCTGCAGCAGGCTGCTCAGCGCGTACGCCTCAGGCGTCGACGTGCTGCCGTCCTCACCCCGCAGCGTGCGCAGCATCTCTTTGAGGGCGGGGTTCTGCGGGCGCAAGACGAGCGCCTGTTGGAATGAAGCGAGCGCCGCGTCGCGCAGGTTCTGGTGCAGCAGTGCGCGGCCTTCGCGCTCGTAGACCTCCGGCTCGTCGGGCGCGGCGCGCTTCGCCAGCTCGAACACCGCGCGCGCCTCGTCGAGGCGGTTGTTGGCCGAGAGCAGCTCCGCGAGGCGCAGCATGGAGCCCTGGTCGAACGGGTCCAACGTCAGCACCTTGCGGTACTCGTTCACCGCGTCGTCGACGCGGCCGAGGTCGGCCAGCATGCCGGCGAGCCCACGGCGGGTGTTGGTGTCGTCGAAGCGCAGGCCCAGCACCGCGCGCGCACGCTCGACGCCCTGCAGCAGCCGGTCTGCGCGGCGGCTGGCGCCGATGGCCTCACGCGCGATGGGAGGCAGCACGTGCAGCGCGCGGAACGCCTCTTCGGTGACGAGGTACGCGAGCGCCTTCTCGCCCAGCGCTTCAAGTGCGCGCACCTTCAAGACGACCGCCGGGCCGAAGCGCGGTGACGCGGCCAGCAGCGCCTCGGCGTGCTGCAGCGCGAGCTCGGGGTGCTCTTTGCTCAGCTCGTGCTGGCCGAGCAGCAGCCGCGCCCACGGTGACTTGTCGTCGAGCTTCAGCGCCGCTTCGAGGAAGCGTCGGCGGTCATTGCCGTCGTCGGTGTGCAACGCCGCGGCGGTCAGCTGCAGCTCGACGTCGTTGAGCGCGTTGAGCGCCGCGCGCTCGGCTTCGGTCGCGGCGGCGGGCTCGCTCTCGGGGTACGCGCGGAGGTACGCCAGCACCGTCGCGTAGTCGCCGCGCAGCTGCGCGTCTTGCGGCGCGGCCTTCACGCGCTTCTCGAGCACCTCGGCGAGCGACGGCAGCACCTGCGGCTGCGGCGCGGCGCCTTTCTCGAGCGGCGGCACCGTTTCAGGCAGCGCGATGGTCAAGTTGCCGCGCTGGCCTTCGACCTTCTCGACGCGCGCGTAGAAGCCCAGCGGGCCGCTCAGCTGACACACCTTCACCAGCACGCGGTTGAGGCCCTTGCGCAGGTTCACCTGCACGCGCAGCTGGTCGACGCGCGGGATGTTGTAGCGGTCAGACGAGAGGACCTTCTGGCCGTTGACGAAGAGCCGCGCGCCGCCCGAGGTGCCGAGCGAGAAGATGGCCTTGGTGTCAGCGTCTGACTGCACCCAGGTGAGCGCGTAGGCCACGGCTTCGGTGGAGGGCTTGAGCGCGAGCGAGAGGTCGACGTAGCCATCGACGGTCTTCGCGTGCGGCTTGCGCCACGTCACCTCGCGCGTCTTTGCCGAGTACACGGCCTTCAAGTCGGTGGCGCTCTCGGGCCCGAAGTCGGTGTCGCAGCCGCCTTTGCCTTCGTTGTCGAAGCTGCCGACGACGTGGAAGTCCTGGATGAAGCCCGAGTCGGTGATGAGCTCCTGCGCCTTGGTGGTGCGGCCGCGGGCGCGCTCGACGTCGGCCATGAAGCGCTTGGCCAGCGCACGCACCTGGCCGTCGGTGTTCCGCCGGTACATGAGCGCGCTGTAGGGCTCGGCGAGCAGGTTCAGCTCGTCGACATCGTCGAGCAGCGTGTGCAGGCGAATGAGGGACGCCGCGGCGCGCGGGTCAGCGCCGTTCTTCAGCGCTTCTTTGGCGAGGGCCTCAGCGCGGTCGGTGACGGGTGAATCAAGGCGGGCCAGCGAGAGCGCGACGACCAGGTACGGAGCAAGCACGGGCGCACCGTAGCCGACTGAGCGATTCGGACCATTGGTTGCCGATATCCGCCGTTATTTGCCGATATTTTCCGAGCGGCTGACGGGTATCGGCAGATATCGGCGAACGAGTGGCTCAGTCGGGCTGAATCGTCACGCCGACCAGCACCTGCCGCCCCGGCATCGGGAAGCCGTACTCAGTGGCGTAGTCGGCATCGAGCAAATTGGTGACGCGCAGCCAGCCGCGCACCAGCGCTGGACCTCCTTCGACGCGCGCGTCCAACACGGCTGCGGCCGGCAACGTCTGCGGCATGCGGTTGTCGGGGTTGGTGAGGGAAGTGCACGGTGACCGACGGGCCGGTGCCCGCGTCGACGATGTCCCGGCCAGCGTCGATGCCGGCGTCGTCGGTGGGCATCGGCATCGAGCCGCAGGCCATGAAGAAGCACAGAGAGAGGAGCGAGGTGCGCATGTCGGCGCGCTACGCCGCGCTGGGCATTGCGACAACCCGACATGACGGGACGTCAAGTAGGCTTGACGCTTGATGAGCAACCGGCTGCGAGAACTGCGAGAGGCGAAGACCCTGACGAAGACGGCGCTCGCGGAGGCCGTGGGGGTGTCGAGGCAGGCGCTGCACGCGCTGGAGGCCGGCGCTTCGGTGCCGGGCGTCGACGTGGCGCTGCGGTTGGCGGCGGTGTTGGGTGTCACGGTCGAGGAGCTCGTCATTCCCCAGGGCCTTCGCGCGCGACGAGCGCGTGGAGCGCCTCGTCGACGTCTTGAGCAGCGGGCCGTTTCGACGCGAGCTGTCCAACCTCGGCGGCTACTTCACGTCACCCACCGGCAGCGCGCGCTGAATTCGCAAAAAAGGACGCAGGCGCTTCGTCAGTATGGTGCGTCACATGAACTCCACACATCGCGGCTCGTTCCTCGCGGGCGGTTGGTTCTGGTACGTCGGCCTCATCCTCCTCGCGTCGGCCGTCGCCAGCGTGGTGAAGGGTGAGTGGGCGATGGGCGGACTCTCGCTGCTTGTCGGCGTCGGCCTCCTCGTGATGCCTGTGCTCCGGTGGAAGCAGACGCTGCTCATCACCGACGCCGGCTTCACGTGGACGCGGCTCACCGGCGTGGAAGAGGTCTCGCGCGACAAGCTGCGCAAAGTGACGTTGATTCATCACCGCAGCCGCAACGGCAGCTACGAAGAGCTCGAGGTGGAGCTGAGCGACGGTCGCACGCTCGGCATCACCGGCGTGGAGCGCGCTGAAGAAGCGGCCAACCTGCTGCACGCGTTCACCCGTGGCCCCGCCGCGCCTCCCGCGAAGGTGGCCTCCGGTTGGAAGGCGCCCGGAGCCGCGTCGTGAATCAGCTCCCGCCCATCGTCTTCCTCGCGCCGGTCATCGGCCTCGTGGTGGTGGTGGCGATGACGGTGCTGCGAAAGCGCGCGCTGCAGGGCCACGACGCGCAGTGGAGCCAGTACCGCGCCTCTGAACTGGCGACGCGCCTTCGCCTGAGGCTGGTGAAGGGCGACCCGACGTTCAATTTCTTCATTCGCCAGGCGCACGCCGACGTCTCGCGCGGGCCTTCTGACGGCAAGCCCGTCCACATCGAGGTGCTGCTGGAAGGCGCGCCCGACGGCCACGACGTCACGCTGCGCTACCTGTACCGCGTCGAGCAGGAGACCGGCCTCGCGAAGGTGACGTGGCGCACGTGGTTCGACTGCCGCATGGAGGTGCGTGCGAAGCAGGCCTTCCCGCGCTTCGAGGTGCGCAGCCGCAACGCGCCGATGGGGCCCATCAACCGCACGCTGCCGCTCGCCGCCGTGGCCACCGGAGACCGCGCGCTCGACGAGAAGTACGAGGTGCTGACCGGCGAGCAGGGCATCGCCGACGCGCTGCGCGCTGAGCTGCCAGCGTTCTCACGCTTCGACAACGCGGGCGTGCACCTCGTGGGTGACGGGCAGACGGTCGCCTTCGTGATGCAGAACGACAAGGCGCCGCTGCTGGCCAACGCGCTCTATTACGCGGAAGACATGCAGCAGCTGCTGACGAAGCTGGCGGTAACCCTGGGCGGTTGATTCGCGCCCGTCGTCGACGGCTCATGCTCGCTCGAGCCCGTCGTCTTTGGTTGGGCGACGACGCGCTTCGACGCGCCCGGGCGCTGGGGCTCGTACATCGTCGGCGCGTTGGGGCGCGGGCCGCCGGGCGGTGCGCTGTTGGCCTTCGAAATCCCGCTCTGGGAGCACGTCATCCACGCGCAAGGCGATTGGGTCATCGGGCTCAATGAAGTCTCCGTCGCGGTCGTCGGCGCCGCTCGCGTGGCTGTTTCGCCGCAGGCGCGCCCGCCCGCAGCAGCGCTCGGCGATGTGAGTACACTGCCGCGCGTGCAAGCGCTCCGTCTCGCGACCCTGGTGTTGTTGAGCCTCACGCTCGCTGCCTGCAACTGCGGCGGCACCATCAACGTCGGCGGCGACACCGACGGAGGCTTACTGCCTGACGGTGGCACCGCGACCGGCGGCGGCACGTCGGGCACGGGCGGTGGCAGCGGCGGCACGGGCGGCGGCGCCGGCAGCACCGGCGGCGGCAATGGTGGGCCGATGACCGAGGTGTGCGACGGCCTCGACAACGACTTCAACGGCATCATCGACGACGTCGACACGGCCGGTGACGGCGTGTGCGATTGCTTGAAGATCGCCACGCTCGGCTACGCGGGCCAGTGGGGTTCCGGCAGCGTCTTCACCATGTGGCTCAACGGCAAGAGCCAGCAGGGCGTCGCCGCGCTCGAGAGCCAGACGCTGACTGACGCGCTCTTGCGCCAATACGACGTCATCGTGGTTCAAGACGTGCGCAGCGGCGCGATGTCGGGCGTCGGCAACGGCCTGGGCCGCAGCTATTCGCAGGCCGAGGTCGACGCGCTCAAGGGCTGGGTCGCGGCCGGCGGCGGCGTGATGACGCTCATCGGCTACTCCGATTCGTCAGAGGTGGTGAACGTGAACGCGCTGCTGACGCCGTACGGCCTCAGCTACGGCACGCAGCCGGTGCTGGGCGCCATCAACGGCTCGACGCGGCCCATCAGCAACTGGGCCACGCACCCGCTCGCCGAGCAGGTTACGCGCGTCGGCACCGACAACGGCTACGCGGTGAACGGCGGCGGCACCGTGGTGGCGTGGGACACGCGCGACGGCCACGTCGACGTCGCGCGCGCCACCGACTACCAGTCAGGGCGCGTCTTCGTGTGGGGCGACGAGTGGATCACCTACGACTCCGAGTGGAGCGCGCACGCCGACTACCAGGTCGAGCGCTTCTGGCTGAACGCACTCAAGTGGCTCAGCCCCATCGACCGCTGTCAGGTCGACATTCCCGACATCAACTGAAGCGCTTGAAGGTGTCAGTACGGCCGGTAGCGCGAGCTTCGTCGCGAGCATGAAGGGCGCTGCTTGTCGCTGAACGACGCACGGGCGCTGGCGCTCCATCGCTCGCTCCACTCGGCTGACGCGTCGGGTTCTGGACTCGCGACGCGTCAGGACCCACCATGGGCGCCGTGTCTGTCGTCATTCACCGTGTTCGCCGTGATGGCGCTGTGGAGCGGCTGGGCGCGTGGGACCGCGAGACCCGTACGCTGCGGCTCGAGCGCGCCGGCTTTCCGTTCCTCGGCGCGGGAGAACACCGCATCGAAGGCGATCTCCCGTGGCTCTTCTGGGAGATGTGCCCTGCGGGCTTCGCAGGTCGCCGCCTCGCGCGCTTGCGGCCGGACCTCGGCTTGACGCAGCACCCACAGCTGTGGAGCGCGGACGACTGCGAGCGCGCGCTGCTGGGCGCGGGCTCCGACTTGCCGGGCAACCTGCTCATTGGCGAGCGAAGCGTCGACGAGTTTCATCGTTGGCGCTTCGACGCGCGTGACGTCTCGAGTCAGCTGCAAGACGTGGTGAAGGACGCCGCGCTACAGGGCGACCCGTCGTCAGTGGGCGGCGAGCGACCGAAGCTCTCTGCGTACCGCGCCGACGGCAGCGCGTACCTCGTGAAGTTCAGCCCACCGGTCGACTCGCAGCTCGGTCGTCGCTGGTCTGACCTCCTCGGTATGGAGGCCCTCTGTGGCCGCGTGCTGCGTGAGGTCGTCGGCCTGGAGTCGGCGACTTCGCGCGCGGTCACCGTCCGCGGGCGGACCACGTTGCACGTCGACCGTTATGACCGTCTGAAGGGACGCGGCCGTTGCGCCGTCTCGACGCTGTACTGGCTGGCGATGGGGGAATTCGGCGACGTGACGCTGCCTGCGCCAGAGGTCATGCGCCGACTTTCTGAACGCGGCCTCGTCGACGCTGCCAGTGTCGACGCGTGCTCCCGCGCGCACGCCTTCTCGGCGGCTGTGGGCAACAACGACGCGCACCTCGGCAACTACGGCTTGTTGTTCGACGACGACGGAAGCGCGCGGCTCGCTCCGCTGTACGACGTGTTGCCGATGGCGTTGGCGCCGCGGAACGACGAGCTCCCCGACGAGTGGTTGACGCCGCGGCCACCACCGGAAGATGCCACCGTGCGCGCGTGGCTCACGGCGCTCACGCAGCGTGTCCTCGCGACGTCGGCGCTCTCGCACGAGTTCATCGAGACGTGGCTGCGCCTGTTTCCGGCTTCGTAGCGTCCGCAGAACCCGAGGGCGCTGTGCCCACCTTTCATGACAGAAGCGGCGCCCATGAACCGCGCTCTGCTCTTCGCGTCGCTCTCGGTGGTGACGTTCGCCGGCTGTAACTGCACTGAGAACCCGCTCAACCCCATCGACGGCGGCAGCGGTGGGGGCATCGCTGTTGGTGGTGGCACCGGCACCGGCGGCGGCAGCGCTGTGGGCGGCGGCGCGGCGACCGGCGGCGGCAGCGCGACGGGTGGTGGCTCGGCGATGGGCGGTGGCAGCGCGGCGGGCGGCGGCACGGGCACCGACGTCGACGCAGGCATGGACGCTGGCAGCACCGTCGACGCGGGCACCGATGCGGGCGTCATCGTCACCGATGGCGGTGTGACGTGCGTCTTCACGCCGTCTTCGCCGAACGCGCTGCGCAAGGTCGTCGTTTCGCACCCGTTCCCCGACGACGGCGGCACGCGCGACAACCGCTACGAGGTGTTCGACCTCACGTCGTCAGGCATGTTGACGGCCAACGGCCCGCAGTTCCGCATGGGTCGCTCGAGTGATTACAGCTCGCCCATCGTCTTCACGCCCGACGGCCGCATCGGCTTCGTGACGCAGGAACAAGGCACCATCGGCGTGTTCCGCTTCGACGAAGGCGGCGTCGTGGTGGTGCACGCGGCGTTCGTCACCGGCTTCTCGCCCGGGAAGCTCATCTTCCTGCCCGCGACCAGCCAGCTGTTGGCGACGGACTTCAACACGCAGAACAACGGCGGCGGCCTCTACAGCATCGACGTCGGCTGTGACGGCTCGCTCTCGAACGTGCGCCTCGTGCTGGCGGGCAACAACGCGTCGGCCGAGCTGCGGCTCAAGAGCACCAACACCGCGCTCGTCGCGTCGCGGAGCCTGGGCACCTCGCCGATGATGGAGGACCTTCACGTCGTCGACATCGCGTCGCTCACGGCGGCGGCCGTCACCACCAGCACCACGGGCTTCCCCGACCGTGACGCCATCCCGCCTTCCATTTCGGCGTCGCGCGACCTGCGCGTCATCGCGCTGCCCGACAACGGCTTCCTCGCCGGCAGCCGCATCGCATTCTTCGAGTTGAACGGCAGCACCGTCACCTCGCGCGCGGTGGTGACGACCCCCAACCCGGCCGGGGTCGCGTTCTCGCCGTTCGGTGACGTGGGCCTCGTGGTGAACACCGACGGCGCTGATCATTACCGCCGCCTCACGTGGGACAGCGCGCTCACCACGTTCACCATCGGCGGCGCGCTGACCTACGTGCACGGCCGGCCGCAGCTGCCCACGGTGCCGGTGATGATTGACCGGGGTCTGCTCGAGGGGCGAGTGCTCATCGGCGAGCTCGACGCGATTCGTCAGCTGCAGTTCGAAACCGACGGCGGCATCACCGACGTCTCGTCGACGCCGGTGAGCGGCACCGGCAGCGCGCAGATTGTCGGCACCTTCGGTGTGACGCCGTAGGCGTCAGCGGCTGCCAGCGGTCACGCCGGCAGACTCGGCCGACGCGGTGGCGATGGTGTCGTCGGCCAGCACGGCGAGCGTCTCCACGCCGCCACCGCGAACGAGGTCCATCACCTCGAGCGCGTGGCCGTATTCCATCGTTGAATCGGCGTCGAAGAAGACCACCTTGTCCGGGCGCGCGTTCAGCATGCGCACCAGGCGCGGCGCGAGCTCGGCGCGTGAAATCACCTCGCCGTTCACCTTCGTCACGCCGTCGCGCTCGACCGTCAACACCAGCGGCGGCACCGCGTCAGGTGGCGGCGGTGGCGAGTTCTCTTCGGGCTTGGGCGGCACGTTGAGCCACAGCTGCTTGGTCAGCAGCGGCGTCACCACCATGAAGATGATGAGCAGCACGAGCACCACGTCGACGAGCGGCGTGATGTTCATCACCGGGCGTACGCGCTTCTTGCCGCCGCCTTGATCGAGATCGACACCCATGGCTCACCCCTGCTTGTTGGCGCGGTCGATGACCTGCAACGACGCGCCGGGAAAACCGAGCTCCTGACACCGCTTGAACATCGCGCGCACCTTCCCGTACGCGAGGCCAGCGTCGGCCTTGAGCACCACGCGCGTCTCCGGCTTCTGCTCGTGCAGCGCCTTCAGCTTCGCGATGAGCGCCGATTCCTCGAGCTGCTCCTTTTCGAAGAAGAAGCGGCCGTCTTTGGTGAGCGTCACCGTCGTGGGCTCGAGCGCGCCGTTGCCCTTGTCGGGGTTGCTGATGGCCGGCAGCGTGACGGAGGCACCGGCTTCCATCTGCGGCGTCACCACCATGAAGATGATGAGCAGGACCAGCACCACGTCCACCAGGGGCGTGATGTTGATCTCCGGCTTCAGCTTTTCACGCGACATCGGCCTGCTTCCCGTGGCGCGCTTCGAGGAAGTCGATGAACTCGCCGCGGGCCTGCTCGAGCGCCAGCAAGAGGGTGTCGGCCTGCGCCGAGAGCCAGTTGTAGGCAAGCACCGCGGGGATGGCGACGACGAGGCCGAGCGCCGTTTCGTAGAGCGCTTCGGAGATGCCGAGCGACACGCTGCCGAGGCCGCCCGAGCCTTCCTTCGCGATGCCCTGGAACGCGGTGATGATGCCGAACACCGTGCCCAGCAGCCCGACGAAGGGCGCGATGGAGCCGACCGACGCGATGACGTTCATGCCGCGGCGCACGTCGGCGGCGAGCGCTTCGGTCTTGCGGTTGAGTTCGCGGCGCGTGGCCTCGACGGGCGAGAGCGACGACGGCTTGTCCCTGGTCGCGAGGTAGGTCTTCGCGCCCGCGGCGAGCAGCTTCGCGAGGTGGCCCTTGTTGCCTTCGGCCTTCTTCACGAGCGCTTCAGCATCGTCGGCCTCGAGCAGTGCCCGGGCCTCGACAGCGAACTGACGCGAGGCGCTGCGGCTGCGCGCGTAGGCGAAGAGCCGCTCGAAGAAGATGGCGAGCGACGCCAACGCCATCAGCACCAACGTCGAGGCGACGCCGATGGCCGCCGGGCCCATGTGTCCAACAATCTGCGAGATGCCATCCATGTTCAGTCCCTCAGCGAGAAGGTGATGTTGACGATCTTGAAGACGGCGAGGGGCTCGCCATCCATCTGCGCGGGCTCGTAGCGCCAGGTCTTCACGACAGAGAGCGCGGCGCCCACAAAGGGCTCGGAGCCCTTGAGCACCTGAATGCGGCCGACGCTGCCGTCGCGCTCGACGACAATCTTGAGCACCACGCGCGCCTCTTCGCCCGTCATGCGCGCGGCCTCGGGGTACTCGGGCTGCGCGTTGTCTTCCGACGGCTCCGGAGGGTCGGCGTCTTCAGGCAGGTTCACCGGGCCGTTGCTCCCGGCCTTGGCGACGACCGGCGCGGGCGAGTCGTCTTCGTCGGCGACGGCGCTGCCGACGGCCGAGCCGCTGCCATCACCGGTGCCACCGACCGCAGTGGTGATGGCGGCGACGGCGACGTCTGACTCGGGCGCGGCCTTCGCGGGCACGGCCCTGGGCGCGACCATCGGCGCAGCTGCTGCGGCGGGCGCGGGCGCAGCGGCAGGCGGCGGCGGTGCTTCCACCACGACGGGTGGCGGCTTCGGCGGCGGCGCCACCTTCGGCTTCGGAGGCGGCGGCGGCTTCTCGATCTTCACCGGCTCGGGCGGCGGCGGCGGCGGGCGGAAGCTGACGTCGACCTGCTTCTCTTTCGTCACCGTGATGGGTCGCGACGCGAGGTACGCGACGCCGGCGCCGAGGGCCGCGAGCGTGACGGCCGCGACCGCGAACGCCGCGACGAAGCGCGTGCGCGTGGCCGCGACGTCAGGCTGGAGCTCGTAGGCGTCGAACACGCCGCGGCATGTAGAGAAGCGACTCGTCGGCGCGGTGGCGCGCGTGTCTCGGGCGCGTCACGAGTGTGTAGTGATCACGTCACGCGCCAGGTCACGGACGCGTGACAAGGGTCACGCCGTCGACGCGTTGCGCACGCCTTCAGCCAGCGTGGTGGCGATGGCCTTCGCCACCGCAATCATCGGGATGATCGCCAGCATGCCCAGCACACCACCCAGCGTGGCGCCGACCGCGATGCCGACGATGACGGTGAGCGGGTGCATGTCGAGGCTCTTCCCCATCACCCACGGGCTGATGAGCATCGCGTCGATGAAGTGCACGATGACGTAGACGGCCGCCAACACGCCGAGCGACGGCGCGCTGGGGTCGAGCAGCGAGAACAGCAGCCCCGCCGACGCGCCGATGAACGGCCCCACGAAGGGGATGACGTTGCACACGCCGAAGATGACGGCGAACAGCAGCGCGTTCGGCATGCCCAGCGCCACCAACGGAATGGCGACGATGATGGTGACGAGCAGGTTCTCGAGCGCGATGCCGAGCTGACTGTGCGTCTTCGGGTCGACCGCTGAGGGCGTGTCACTGCTGCGTAGCACCGGCAAACCGCGCGGCAATTTTCGCGGCTCGACGACGCACGAGCTGAAGCGCTGACGAAGACCGCCGCAGCGCCCTGGGACGCACGCCGCGTGTACGACGTGCGCGACGCGCTGAATCGCTGCGGCGATCCACGCGCGCCGTGCGGTAGAACGCGCCATGCCCGCTTCCGTCATCGAAGACGCTTCCATTCCCGCAGGTGAGCGTTCCTTCCGCGTGGGCTGGTTCACGTCGCTGACGCGCAGCGACGGCGCGCGCCCCGAAGTGAGCGCCGACTACGTCGCGCGACAGGGCCGCAGCCTGCGCGTCATCGACGTGCGCCCGGCGAACGAGCTGCCCGGCGTGCTGGGCTACGTGCCGGGCAGCGACTGGGTGCCGCTCCACGAAGCCGGCGCGCTGCAGACGCGCATCAAGCCGTGGGAAGCCACCGTGCTGGTGTGTGACGACGGCGTGCGCAGCTCGAAGCTCGCGGCGTGGCTCGAGGCCGCGGGCCTCCACATGGTGGCGTCGATGCGCGGCGGCGTGCGCGCGTGGCGCGACCACGGCTTGTTGCCTCAGCGCGACGCGGCGCTGCTCGAGCAACGCGGCCTTCGCAGCACGTTGCCCGACTGGGCCGCCGAGGCCTCGCACGCGGAGTTCACGCTCGACGACGTGCGCAACCACCTCGGCGATCCGCGCTCGGTGCGCTGGCTGAAGGTCGCGTCGTTCATGCTCAACGGTCGCCTCTCGTGCGTCGACGGGCGCGACCACGTCGGCGTCGTGGGCAGCCCGGGCGGTGACGCCGGTGAGTTCGTGCTGACGCTGGCCGCCGTCGAGACGGTGATTGGTCGCACGCTGAAGGACAGCGAGGTCGCCACGCTGTTGCGGCGTCGGCTCGACAACTTCGGGCACTTCGCGTTTCACACCGACACGGCGGCCGGCAACCGGCTCATCGCGGCCGTGCGCGCCGACCCACGCACGCGCGCCGCTGTCGAAGGCCTCACCGACCCGCTCGAGTGGCGCAAGTTCTGGGGCTCGCCGCCCGTCGCCATTCGCGAGGCGCTGGCCGAGCTGACGGTGAAGCCCGAGCACACCGGCTGCGGTCATCTGCGCCTGGCGATGCAGCACAGCCAGCGCTGGGGCGTGCGCGACGGGCTGACGCAGGCGGTGTTGAAGGAAGCGCTCATGCTGCGGTGGGGTGGCCTCGATGACCTTGAGTTCACGCCGCTGGCGGGCGCGCACTCCGAAGGCGCGGTGTTGAACATCCGCGTCAGCGGCCACCTCGACGCGCACTCGCGCGTGCCGCTCGTCTCGCCTTCCATCGGCGGCCACCAGATGTTCATCAACCACCCCGACGTCACGCGCTTCTTGCGCGGGCAGCTCGCGCAGTGGCTCACGCAGCACGAAGACCTCTTCACGATTCAGAGCTCGGGCGAGCTCTTCGACGCGATGCAGACGCTGCACGAGAAGCAGCTGGGCGCGACGTTGGCGGAGCTCGCTGCGGGGCTGCCGGTGTACGACGTCACCGTGCACCCCGACGGCAAGTCAGACGTGAAGCTCAACGGCCACGTGCCCAGGAAGGACGCCTGAGATGGCGTTACGCGCGTGGGCGCTCAAGCCGTCTGAACTGAAGGCGCTCGATGCACGGGCGCGCGTCTTGTTCCTCACGCGCTGCGCGCTGCGCGTCGAGCCGTGGGTGCCGCCGACGGCGCGCGCGATGTTCCGCGCCGGCCTCGACCTCTTGTTGACGGGTGGGCCGAAGCCGCGGCTCCGTCAGCACGCGCGCCGCCTCGCCGAGCTGGGCGCGGTGGCGTGCAATCGCCTCGAGTCGCGCGACGAGCCGCTGGGGCGCTGTCAGCTCTACGCGACGCTGGTGTTGTCGGAGGCGCTCGTGGCCCTCGCTGAAGCCGCGCCGCACGACGCCACGCGCTCGCTGTTGTTGGCGGCGAAGTACGCGGGCTCCATTCCCGCGACGCTGGCGCATGCGGGGCGTGTGAAGGCGCCGAAGGGGAAGAGCCCAGTCGACGTCGCCGCGGGCGCCATCTGGAAGGCGATGCGCGACGACGTGGCGTGGCTGGGTGAAGAGGTGGCGCTGCGGAAAGCGAAGCGGCCGCTGCCGACGCTCAGGAAGCGGCCGCTGTGGAAGCCGTTGCCGAAGTGGTTGCCGTAGGTATGTCCTCTACGGACATGGCCCGTTGTGCATCACGTAGCCGCCGTCGGCTTTCACGTCGGCGATGAAGTCCTGAATCAGGCAGCTTGAGAGCTTACTGTTCTCGAAGAAGGTCGCGCCTTCGACTACCAAACCACTACCCCATTCAAGCCTTGAGACGTTCCAGTTCGATGACAACGAGACAACGTCCATGCGACCGGAACCCAACCGCACCGACTGAAGGCCGTCGTTGAGTTCCAAGCGCAACGAGGAGAGTTCGGTGAATGGGGTGACATCCACGTCGACCAGGTTTGTTCTCGACAGCGAGAGGCTCGGCAGGCCGCGTGGGGGTAACGAGTCGAGAGAAGTCACCCCAAGCGCGTCTTTGACACGGAGATCAGCGGTGGACGTCTCGGAGAGCCCCCGGAAGCTCGTGAAGTTCGTTGTGGAGGAGAGTGCCCAGAGTTCGATCATTCCCGCTTCGACCAGCTCAAGGCCCGACACGTCACTCAACGTGTCAACGTTGATCCTGAGTGACTTGATGAATCGCATCTTTCGCAGCAACGGTACCGTTCTCAGATCGTTTCGGTCTGCGATAGCCAGGTCTGCATCGAAGTCGACGCACGCCGCAGCGCAGTAGTCCGCGTAGTCGGGCTCTGGTTCCCCTTCCACGAATCGCCAGTTCTCACCGCTGATGGTGACGCAGTCTGTCGCCGCGGGATCTCGTACCGCGAGGCAGTTAGCCGCGACGGCGGGACTGCAGCCGCACAGCGCGGCTGTAGCCCCGACGAGAACAAGAATCACAGCCGGTCGTAGAACAAGCATTCGACGTACGCTCCCGGATTTCTGTCTTTCGCGACGGGCGTTGATGTCACCAACGCAGTCATGCCGTCGGAGGTGTCGATTCGTACCGAATCGCTAACATTGAACCACGCGCCTGAGACGCCGGTCTGCACCATCACACACGCGTCAACCGAATCAATACAATCGTCCGCGTGGTTACCAATCGGCCACCGAGGTGCAGGGGAATTTATGACTGGTATTGGTTCTGAGCCCTGCGTTGTCACCACACAGACACTTCGTCGACGCTGTCGAGCGTCTCACCGCCCACCGACAACGTCGTCAGCGGCACGCCCGCGTCGACCGGCAGCGCCACGAAGGTCGGCGACGGCGTGAACCGCCCGTCTGGCCCGACGCTGCCGAGCGGGTCGCCTTCACGCAGCAGCGCGAACGTGCCCAGCGGCAGCACGCCGCCGTCTTCTTGCGTGCCCCACACCGCGACGACCGGCGAGTTCGTCACCAGCGCGCGCAAGACCACCAGCGACGGCATCGACGGCGGCGAGAGGTTCACCGTCAGCGACATCGCGCCGTCGAGCGGCACGCCCGTCATCTGACCGTCGGTGAGACCGCACGGCGTCGGCAAGCCCTCGCACGTCGCCCCGCGGCTCGGTGGCACCTGCGTCGCGCTCAGCGTCAGCAGCTCTGGCGAGGTCGCCTTCACCTCGGGCGCGGGCAGCGACTCGATGGGCCCCATCGACTGCATGGGAATCGGGAAGTACCGCCCCGACACCGACAGCTCGCCGCCGAACTCGTCGTAGATGCGCGGGTCATCAGGCAGCGTGCGCGGCATCGGCTCGAATGAAAGGCCGCCGAGGCCCAGGTCGACCGCGCGCCACACGGTCTGCTCGCCGCGCTTCGCTTCGACGGTGTGCAGCACCACCTGTGTCTCATCGCGCTGCGCGAGCGGCTCGAAGCGCACGAAGCCACCTTCGCGACGCAGCGCCGGCGTCCACGCGGGGAAGTGCAGCAGCTTCAGCTCGCCGAACAGCGCCTCAATCGTCGACGAGACGTGCGTGCCGTTGTCGTACGTCGTCTCGACGAGGAAACAGAAGGGGTCGAACGTCGACAGGTTCATCGCCTGCGCGCGGAACACGTCGAACACGAAGCTGCCGTCAGCGTTGGAGGTGCCTTCCTTCAGGCGCTTCCAATCGGTGCACTCGCCGCCTTCGGGGTTGAGGCCGCGCGAGAGCTGCAGCGGGCGGTCAGCGCCGTCGACGGTGCCCTTGATGGGGAGGATGTCGTCGGGGTTCAGACACCCGGCGATGATGACCGCGCTGAAGAACCAGAGTCGTCGCATGGGTCAGTACACAATCTTCACGCCGAGCGTGGGCAGGATGATGGGCGCGCCTTGCTGCTCCTTGATGGGCTCGTTCATCTCTCCATAACGGTACGTGAAGCCGTACACCTCGGGCCTGACGAGCACGTTGAAGACATCGAGGAAAATCTCGGCCGACCAGGTGTTGAACGCGATGGTCTTCGAGCCGCGCACGTCGAGGCGCGCGAAGAGCGGCAGCCGGTCGACGTCGCTCAGCGGCGCCATGCTCCACAGCTGACGGCCCGTCGACGGGTCGCTCACCAGCCGCTGCGTGCGCGAGCTGAACTCACCTGACTCAGGGCGACCGCTGTTGAGGTGGAACGCCGCGCTCACCTTGAACCCCTTGGGCAGCTGCACGCCGACCACGAGGTTCAGTGAGTGCGCCTGGTCGAACGCGAACGGCACCAGCGCCGTGGCCTCGCTGACCTCGGTCTGATCCAGGTTGTACAGCGCGAAGCGACGCACGCGTTCGCTGCGCATCAACGAGTACGAGAGCCACCCGAAGAAGCGGCCTTGCTGCGGCAGCCGCAGCATCAGCTCGAGGCCGTACGCGCGGCCCCAGCGGTTGCCCGAGAAGCGGTCATCGAGCGACGAGATGCCGGTGACGAACTCCGAGAGGCTGCGCTCGCGCGCCTGGAAGATGTGGTTCAAGAACAGGTCGACGGACAGCTCGAGGTCCCACGGCAGGCGGCCCTGCGCGCCGATGCTGAACTGACCGACCTGGTGCAGGCCGTCCTTGAGCGCGGCGACGTCAGAGATGGGCAGCGAGATGAGCAACATCGGCGCCTGGTGCGCCAACGCGAAGCCGCCGCGCACCGTGAGCCGGTCCATCGGCCGGTAGCGCACGTCGAGCCGCGGCTCGGCCGACACCAGCGTGAAGTTGGTGGGCAGGTGCCACGTGTCGACGCGCACGCCGGTCACCACGTCGATGGGCTTCGAGAACCAGCCGAGCTCGATGAAGCTGCCGGTGAAGACGCCCATCACCCGCGGCTGGCGCAGCACGTCGCCGCCGGCGCCGATGCCCAGCGTCGACTCGACGTCGGAGTCCTGCCGTTCGACGTCGAAGCCGATTTTTCCCTGCAGGTTTTCGGTGAAGTCGAAGCGGTAGCTGGCGCGCGCCGTGACGATGAAGCGGTTGAGGAGGAACGAGCCGACGCGTGCGCCGTCTTGTTCGCCGAAGATGCCCAGCGTTTCCCAGCCGACGTAGCTGCCGATCTCCGCCACGCCGGGGCCGAGCGGGTACTGGCCACGCAGGTCGATGCGGTGAAAGCGCGAGGTGAGGAACACCGACGGCTGCATCGGCTGGCTGTTGCGCACGCCGGTGAGGTCGCTCGAGCCGAACGCCAGCAGGCGGATGTTGCCGAGGCCCACCTTCTGCTCGATGCGCGCCTGGTAGTCGTACGACTCGAGCACCGGCCTGACGTCAGGGCCGAACGCGCCCGCCGCCGACATCAGCCCCAGCAGCCACGCCGCGTAGTTCACGTGACCGGCGACGGTGATGTTGGTGCCGGTTTCCTTGATGGGCACTTCGAGGAACGCGGCCGTCGACAAGATGCTGGGCTCGACGACGGCGTGAATGCGGTCGTCGCGCGCCTTGGCCACGTTGGCGCTGATGACGCCGCCCGAGATGCGCCCGAAGCGCGTGGGCGCGTTCGACGGGTAGAAGTCGATGCTCTCGATGAACTCCGGGTGCACGACCGAGTTGCCGGCCATCAAGTGGTACAGCTGCGGCACGCGCACGCCGTCGAGGTAGAGGCCCGTCGCCGCCGGCACCGCGCCGCGCACCACCGGGTAGCTCAAGCCCGAGATGGGCGTGACGACGCCCGGCAGCAGCATCACCACGCGCAGCGGCTCACCAGCCGTGCCCGCCACCTCGTGCAGCTCGGCGCCCGAGAGCGAGATGCGCGAGACCTCGGCGCGGTCTGCCTGGCCGCGCACCACCGTCTCGTACGGGCGTGAGTAGGTGCGGTCGAGCCGGTAGATGACCTGCACCGTCTGGCCGGGCTTCAACGTTTCCTTGAAGACGCGCGGCCGGTGCCCCGTGGCCATCACCGAGATGCGTTGCGCGCCCGGCGGCACGTCGAGCGAGAAGCGGCCTTGCGCGTCTGACTCGACCAGCGCGACGCCGCCGTCTTCCAGCCCGATGGACGCGAACGCTACTTCTTCGCGTGTGCCCTTCGTCATCACCTGGCCCTGCAGCCGCGCGCCGGCGATGACGCCCGCGTCGATGACGGGCAGGGGCGCGTCGAAGCGGTAGCGGTAGCCCAGCACCACGGCGACGGGCTCGCCGTTCTGCGTGGCCGGCGAGAACTTGAGCTCGCGCGCGGCGGTGACCGCAGGCCCGATGAAGACGTCAGCGCTGCTGTCGACCACCACCACGTCGGTGACGGCGCCTTCGGTGCTGATGGTCAGGCGCAGCTCGACCGAGCCCGACATGACGCCTGCGTCTTCGGGGAAGGGCGCCTGCGAGGCCTCGAGCAGCTCGGGTGGTACGAGCACGACCCCGGCGTCGACGCCCGCGTCTTGCGCGAAGGCACCGAAGCCCATCAGCAGAATCCCCACCAGCAGCGCGCGCGTCACGAGGGCGTCGTACCTACACCAGTGCGTCTCGATTGCATCCGCCGCGCGAGGCCGTGAGACATGCCCCGCCGTGAAGACGCGTGACGTTGTCGATTTTCTGCTGCTGGCCGCGATGTGGGGCGCCTCGTTCCTGTTGATGCGCCTCTCGGTGCCGGAGTTCGGGCCCTTCACGCTGATGTGGGTGCGCGCGGCGGTGGCGGCGCTGGTGCTGCTGCCGTTGGTGGTGCTGCGCGGCGAGCTCAAGATTCTTCTGCGCGAGTGGAGAGCGGTGCTGGTGCTGGGCGTGTTCGCCGCAGGGCTGCCGTTCGTGATGCTGGCCACCGCGTCGATGCACCTGACCGCAGGCTTCACCAGCATCGTCAACGCGACGACGGCGCTGTTCACCGCGTTGTTTGCCGTGGTCTGGCTCAAAGACAGGCTCGCGCCCACGCGGTGGCTCGGCGTGGCCATCGGCATCGTCGGCGTGGCGACGCTGGTCTGGGACAAGCTGGGCGTGCGCGACAGCGACGGGGCGGGGTGGGGCGTGCTGGCGGGTTTCGCGGGCGCGGCGAGCTACGGCTACGCGGCGAACCTCACGCGCAAGTACTGGCCCGACCTGCCGTCGTTCGTGTCGGCGACCGCGAGTCAGTTGGGCGCGGCGCTGGTGCTGACGCCGCTCGCGCTGTGGAAGTGGCCTGCGGCGATGCCGACGGCGACATCGTGGGGCGCGGCGGTGGCGATGGGCGTGTTCTCGAGCGCGCTCGGCTACCTGTTGTTCTTCCGGCTCATCTCACGCGTGGGCGGCATGACGGCCGCGTCGGTGACGCTGGTGGTGCCGGTGTTCGCCGTCGCGTGGGCCGCGGTGTTCCTGTCGGAGCGCATCACCATGCACGTCGCGCTCGGCGGCGTGGTGGTGCTGCTGGGCACGTCGCTGTCGATGGGGCTCGTGAAGCTGCGGAAGTTTGCTGAGGCCGTCGATTGATCAACGGCGGCTGAGCTGATGCAGCTTCCCGTCGTTCTCGGTCAGCACGTACAGGTCGCCCTTCGCGTTGAACGCGAGGCCCTCCACGCGCTCCAGCGGGCCGCCCTTTTCGTTGCGCAGCGGGAACGACTGCACGAGCTTGCCCAGCACCTTGTCGCCGTCGCGCACCAGCTTCACCTGCGCCACCGCGGCCGACTCGTCTGACGAGATGAAGAGGTGCCCCGTCTTCGGGTCGATGGCGGTCGCCGAGAAGTCGGCGCACACCGCCAGCACTTCCTTCTCGAGCTTGATGGGCAGCGGCTTGTTCTTGCCCGTCTCGCCAGTGAGGAAGAGCTCGCGCGGGTCGCCTTCCTTGGCGAGCAGCAGCTGCGGCGTGCCGGTGGGCGAGACGTCGCCCGAGAGGAACGCGAGGCCCTCGATGCCCTTGTTGGTGGCGCCGCCGAGGTCGTAGGTGAAGGTCTTCTCGAGCTTCGGCGTGCTGGTCGCCTTGCCGTCCCACTCGTAGCGCAGCACCTCGCGTGACTCTTCGCGCGACACGAACAGGTTCTTGCGCAGCGGGTCGTAGGCCACGCCTTCCAGCTCGCTCTTGCCGTTCTTGAGGCCGTCGAGCTTCACGGCGCTCGTCTTGCCGTCGGCGCCCACCAGCACCGCGCTGTCCTTCTTGTCGCCCACCACCAGGAAGCGGCCGCCCGGCAGCGCCGTCACGTCAGACGCCTCGGTCATGCCGGTCTTGAGCGAGCCGGTCAGCTCGAAGCGTGCCGCGCTGACGTCGGGCGAGGCACGGCGCGTGGTGACGGGGCTCCAACCTGCGACGCGGGGCATCAAAGGCTCCAGAGAGAAAGGAAGGGCGGCATCACACACCATCCGCCCCTGCCCGTCACGCGGGTGGAACCGCGCCGTGACGCGCCTGATGAATTGCAGATCAGCGCCGTCGTTGATTACCCTTGAGGCGTCTTCACCACGAAGGAGCGGACATGCAGGCGTTTTTCTCCATGCTGCCAGTCATCATCGGTGCTCTCGCCGTGGGGGCGCTGTTGCTGGGCAGCCGTGGACCTGCGCCGGTGCCCGTGCCCGTGCCGGCGAAGCGGAACCCGCGTCGTCGCCGCTAAGAACGCTTTGCAGGCAGGCCGTGCGCCGTAAGGTGCCGCCTCTTCGATGTCTCCCGTGAAATGGCTCGAGCGCCTCGGCAAGGTGCTCTTCGCGATGCTGATGGCCGTGGTGCTCTGGCGCCCGGGTCGTCACGCGCGCGCCACGCGGGCGTTGCAGTCACCACGCCGCCGCGTGCTGGTGGTGCGCCTCGACAACCGTGTCGGTGAAGCGCTGCTGACGACGCCGCTGCTCGACGCGCTGCACGCCGCCGGCCACGAGGTGCACCTGCTCACGCACCCGAAGATGCGCCGCGTGCTGGCGGGCCACCCGTCGCTGACGCACCTGTGGGACTGGGAGCGGTCTCTGGCGGTGCTGTCGGCGCTGCGCGCGCAGCGCTTCGACGTGGTCATCAACTGCGGCAACTGGGCTGAGCCGGCGGTGACGTCGGCG
>CAYWON010000040.1:0-44749 GCA_964459885.1 uncultured Archangium sp. | reverse complement strand
GCCCGTGGCTGAGCCGGCGCCCGTGGCTGAGCCGCCGCCCGTCGCGGTGCCGCCGCCCGTGGCCGAGCCGCCGCCCGTTGCGGAGCCGCCGCCCGTTGCCGAGCCGCCGCCGGTTGCGGAGCCGCCGCCCGTTGCGGAGCCGCCACCCGTTGCTGAGCCGCCGCCCGTCGCGGCGCACTGACACGCTTCGTACGCCGAGCCGCTCGCCGCGCAGATCTGAAACCCCGCGCACCCGCCGACACCAGCACACGCCTTCGAGTCGCCCGGAACGCACAGCGGCGCCGGCTCCGGCGAACACGCAGTCGCCACCAGCATCACCAGCCACAACTTTTTCATCGGACCCCCAACGAAGAGACGCGAACGGTAGCACCGTGGGCCAGGCCACCCGTCCTGATGTCGGGGCCTCACGCGCCGCGCGGGCTGATAGAGGCGCACGCATGTCGCAAGCGTTGCTCGATGCAGTCCGCGCGGAAGCCAAGCCCGCGCTCTGGGCCAACGGCGTGAAGCTCGCGCGCGCCAACGCCGCCGCGCTCGAAAAGGTGCAGGGCAACGAGCACGTGTTCCGCGTGAAGCCCGCGGGCCGGCCCGTTGCGCACACCGTGTACCTGACGCCCGACGATTCCTGGGAATGCAGCTGCGACGCCGCGTTTGACCCGTGCGAGCACGTCGTCGCTGCGGCCATCACGCTCGCGCAAGGCGGCGCAGAGGTCGCCACCACCGCGCAGACGTGGACGCGCCTCGTCTACCGCTTCAGCAAGGTCGAGAACGGGCTCACCGTCGCGCGCGAGCTGCTGCACGCCGACGGCAAGGTCGAGCCGCTCTCGCAGTCGCTGCAGTCGATGGTGGCCAACGGCACCGCGTCGAAGCTGCAGCTCGAGAACGGAGACCTGCTCGCCGACCGCGTGCTCGAGAAGCCGTGGCGTGGCGCGCTGCCGCCGGACCGGCTCGAAGGGCTCCTCGGCCTGCTCGCGTCGTCGAAGCAGATCCTCCTCGAAGGGCAACCTGTCGCGTTCACGCAAGACGTCATGCTGCCGCGCGTGAAGGTCGTCGACGACGGCGGCGACGTGGTGGTGACGATTCACGCCGACCCGCGCGTGAGCGAGGTCGTGAGCCCCGGCGTCGCGCGCTGCGGCGACACGGTGTGCAAGCTGGGCGAGACCGAGCTGACTGGCCTGTGGCTCCACGCGCTGCCGTCGGTGCGCAAGTACGAAGGCGGTCAGGTGGGCGAGTTGATGAGCCGCGTGCTGCCGGAGCTCGCGCTGCGCTTCCCCGTCGACAACTACTCGCGTCGGCTGCCGCGCATCGACCGTCAGCTTGAGCCGCGCATCGAGCTGCAGCTCGCGCAGATGGACATCGGGTTGTCGGTGTTGCCGGTGCTCGTCTACGGCAGCCCGCCCGTCGCGCGCATCGACGGCGGCAAGCTGGTGCACCTCGGCGGCCCGATGCCGGTGCGCAAGGAAGCCGCAGAGTCGCGCGTGGTGGCGTCGCTGCGCGACGCGATGGGCCTCGTGCCCGGTCGCCGCACCACGTTCTCGGGGCAGGAGCTCGCGCGCTTCGTCGACAAGCTGAAGGACTGGCGCGGCGGCCTCACCGGTGACGCGCGCCGCGTGCTGGGCATCGGCATGTCGCTCACGCCGCGGCTGCAGACCAGGTCGGTGCTCGACGCGTTCGGCGCACCGCGCGCGGAGTTCACGCTCGATTTCGAAGTGCAGGGCGGCGTCTCTGGCGTCACCGTCAGCGGCGACGCGGTGCTGCGCGCGTGGCGTGAGGGTCTGGGGCTCGTGCCCATCGAGAGCGGTGGCTGGGCGCCGCTGCCCACGTCGTGGCTCGACACCAACGGCGCGCGTGTGCAGGCGTTGCTCGCGGCGCGCAACGAAGACGGCGCGGTCGCCAACCACGCGCTGCCGCAGCTGGCCGAGCTGTGTGAGTCGATGGAGTCGCCGAAGCCCGCGGGGCTCGAGCGGCTGCGCCCGCTCGCCGAAGGCTTCGACACGCTGCCGCGCGCCGCGTTGCCTGACGGCCTCACCGCCACACTGCGCCCGTACCAACAGCACGGCGTCGACTGGCTCGGCTTCCTCAAGTCGGCCGGCCTCGGCGGCGTGCTGGCCGACGACATGGGTCTCGGCAAGACGCTGCAGACCATCTGCACGCTCGAGAAGGGCTCGCTCGTGGTGTGCCCGACGTCGGTGCTGCCGAACTGGAAAGCCGAGCTCGCGCGCTTCCGGCCGCAGCTGACCGTCAACTCGTACCACGGGCCTTCGCGTCAGCTGACCGACGCTGACGTCACGCTCACCACCTATGCGCTGCTGCGCCTCGACGCCGACGCGCTGGCCGCGAAGCAGTGGCGCGTGGTGGTGCTCGACGAAGCGCAGGCCATCAAGAACCCCGACAGTCAGGCGACGCGCGCGGCGTACCGACTGAAAGGTGGCCTCAAGCTCGCGGTGACGGGCACGCCGCTCGAGAACCGACTCGAAGAGCTGTGGAGCCTGATGCACTTCACCAACCCCGGCCTGCTCGGCGGGCGGCGTGAGTTCAACGAGAAGTACGGCGAGCGCATCGAGGGCGGCTCGAGCGACGCGACGACGGCGCTGCGCAAGAAGCTGGCGCCGTTCATCTTGCGGCGCTTGAAGCGCGACGTGGCGCCCGAGCTGCCGCCGCGCACCGAGGCCGTGCGCTTCGTCACGCTCGAAGAGAAGGAGCGCGCCGTCTACGACGCCGTGCACGCGGCGACGCGCGCCGACGTCGTGAAGCTGCTCGAGGGCGGCGGCAGCGTGCTGAAGGCGCTCGAGGCGTTGCTGCGACTGCGCCAGGCCGCGTGTCACGTGGCGCTCGTGCCGGGTCAGCAGGCGAAGTCGTCGTCGAAGGTGCAGGTGTTGGTCGAGGCGCTCGTCAACGCCGCGGCTGATGGTCACCGCTGCCTCGTGTTCTCGCAGTGGACCTCGATGCTCGACCTCATCGAGCCTGAGCTGAAGGCCGCGGGGCTCTCGTTCTCACGCCTCGACGGCAGCACGGCCAATCGTGGCGAGGTGACGGAGCAGTTCCAGTCGGCCGACGGGCCCACGGTGCTGCTCATGTCGCTCAAGGCCGGCGGCACGGGCCTCACGTTGACGGCGGCGGACCACGTCTTCCTCGTCGACCCGTGGTGGAACCCGCAGGTCGAAGCGCAGGCCGCAGACCGCGCGTACCGCATCGGCCAGGACAAGCCGGTGTTCGTCTACCGGCTCGTTTCGCAGGGCACGGTGGAAGAGCGCATCCTTCAATTGCAGGACAAGAAGCGTGCGCTCTTCGAAGCGGCGCTCGAAGGCGGCGAGGGCGCGGCGTCGCTCACGCGAGATGACCTGCTGGGGTTGTTCGCGTGAGGTGCTCGGCTCGCTCTTGAAGGAGGCGGGCGAGTCGGCTGCCAGCGTGGTTGCCCATCACCGACACGCCCCGCGACCTCGCGACGAGGTCTGGCCATCTGTCTGTGGAAATGGAGCGAAGGCGGTCATTCTCACCAACAGAACCAGCTGCGCCGACTTCCTCTCGAAGCTGTGGGGCCAGCCGGCGACATGCAGGGAGCCTCGCGACCCGCGCGCCCGGTCTCATGCAGGCCGACGGCGTCAATCACGCGGCGTCGAGCGCCGGGTAGTCGGTGTAGCCCTCGGGGCCCGGTGTGTAGAACGTCAGCCGGTTCGGCGCGTTGAGCGGCGCGCCTCGACGGAAGCGCTCCACGAGGTCGGGGTTCGCGAGGAACGGGCGCCCGAAGCTGATGGCGTCGGCGGCGCCGCTCGTCAGCGCGGCTTCAGCCTTCGCGACGTCGAAGTCCTGGTTCAGCACCAGCGGGCCGTGGAACGCCTTGCGGATCTCGGGGCTGAGCTTCGGCACGTCGCTCTTCGTGAACGTCCCGTCGGGCGCGGCTTCACGAAGCTCGAGGAACGCGATGCCCAGCGACTGCAGGTGCGCCGCCGCCGGCACGAAGACCGCAGCCGGGTTCGAATCGTTGCAGCCCTGGACTTCGCCGTTGGGCGAGAAGCGCACGCCGGTGCGGTCAGCGCCGGCTTCACGCACCAGCCGCTCCATCACCTCGCGCAGCAACCGCAACCGGTTGTCGACCGCGCCGCCGTACGCGTCGTCGCGGAAGTTCGTCCCGTCGCGCATGAACTGGTCGATGAGGTACCCGTTGGCTGCGTGCAGCGCGACGCCGTCGAAGCCCGCACGCATCGCGTTGCGCGCCGCGCGGGAATAGTCGTCGAGCGTGCGCTGGAGGTCGTCCACCGTCATCGGCCTCGCTTCGACGTTCACGTTCTGCGGCGCACCCGGTCGCGCGGGCGCTGTCGTCGCCGACGAAGAGAGCGGCGCGTGCCCCGTCACGTCTTGTCGCGCCAGCCGCCCGAGGTGCCACAGCTGCGTGACGATGCGGCCCCCGGCGGCGTGCACGGCCGCGGTCACCGGTTTCCACGCTTCGACCTGCGCGTCGCTCCACAGGCCCGGCGCGTTGGGCCAGCCGAGGCCCTCGTGGCTGATGCCGGTGCCTTCCGTGATGATGAGGCCCGCGCTCGCGCGCTGCCGGTAGTACTCGGCCATCAGCGGCGTCGGCACGTGGTCGGCCGTGGCGCGGCCGCGCGTCAGCGGCGCCATCACCATGCGGTTGGGCGCGGTGATGGCTCCGAAGGAGATCGAATCGAACAGCGTCGTCATGGGTGCTGCTGCTAACAGCGTCGAATCAACGCCGCTGCTGCACCGCGTTCAGCTCGACGAACTTGAACTTCCCGCCCGTCGTCAGCTGCGCCGCGAGCGCTTTGGTGTCGTCGACCGAGAGGTCCGTGCCGTCGGCGTGCAGGACCTTGAGCAGGTGCGTCGTCTCGCTCGCCGCGGCCACGTATTCGACGCGGTAGCCCTCGGTCGCTGCGAGCTCGAGCAGCGCGTCGACGCTCACCGCGTCGGTGGTGCCCACAATCAACTCACCGGCGCGCAGCAGCGGCTCTTCGCGCTTCGTGGCCACCGGCTCATCTTTCTTCTCGGGCTCGTGCTTGCAGCCAGCCAGGGTCAGCAACGACAAGAAAACGAGCGCTCTCATTCGCAGTACCCCGTGCCCAGGTTGCAGGTGTCGGGCGCGCAGTCGCCGTCGCCGGTGCACGCCGGCAAGCACACGCCGCCGCCCGAGCCGTCGTGGTCGCAGATGTAGCCGGCGCGACAGCTCGACTGACCGCCGCGCGGCGCGCTGCACGCCGACAAGCAGACCGACGCCGTCGACGCTTCGATGCACGTCGCGCCGATGGGGCAGGGCGTGGTGTCGCACAGCGCCGCACAGTACCCGCCGGGGAAGCTCTCGACGCAGTACGCGCCACCGCCGCCGCAGCCCGGGTCGTCGGTGCACGCGCGGCCGATGTACGTCGACTCTTCACCGGTGACGTTGCCCGTGGGCGCCACGGCGAAATCGAGGCCCTGCGGCGCGTCGCCGTCGCGCACCGTCACGGTCCTGGGGTCGGCGTTGTTCGGGTAGAGGCCGATGGGCTCGCCGTCGTCGAAGTCGCCATTGCCGTTCGAGTCTTGCACCCCGAAGAGCCAGAACTCGCCCGCCGGCACGGGAATGGAGAAGGTGAAGCCCGACGACGCCTGCGCCCACACCGCGGCCTGCACCTGCCACTCGCCCGCGCTGTCTTCGTACACGGCCGCCACCGCGACGTCGGGGCCTGACGCGCTCGCGCTGCGCAGCTTGATGCCGACGGTGCCGTCGCCGCCGTTCGACGCGATGTTCAGCACCGCCGACGCCGTGTCGGCGCCGAGGCCCGAGAGGTCGGCCTGCACCGACACCGAGGTCGTCTCGCCGGGGCCCACGTTGCGCGTGTTGCCGCCTTGCACGGTGACGCGCGAGGCCTGCGCCCCCGAGGGCGTCAGCGTGATGTTCAACGTGCCGCCGCCGGTGTTGGACAGCATGACGTTCTGGTTGGTCGTCGACGGCGTGAAGAACAGGCTGGGCGTGTTGATGCTCAACGTCGCCGGGCCCGTGGGCTGCGAGTTGGTCAGCCGCAGCAGCGCCGCCTGCACGTTGACGAGGCCCGCGCCGCAGCCCTCGTTGCACTTCGACGACGCCTGCGCCGTGTCGATGAGCACCTGCCGCGCCTGCGTGAAGGTCAGCGCCGGGTTGCGCGCCTTCATCAGCGACACCACGCCGGTGATGTGCGGCGCCGCCATCGAAGTGCCGTTCTCGAACGAGTAGGTCGGCTGGCCGTTCTCGCCCTTCAGCGTCGAGAGCACGCCGTCGGCGTAGCCGTCACCGTTGCTGTCTTCCGACACCTCGCCGCCGGGCGCCATCAGGTCGACGCGCGCGCCGAAGTTCGAATAGCTCGCGCGGCGGCCGTTGGGCTTGGTGGCGCCGATGCACAACACGCGCTGCTGCGCGCAGGGCACGAAGCCGCTCGCGTCGACGTCGTCGTTGCCCGCCGCGATGACGAAGATGGCGTTGCGGCCCGCCGCTTCGTCGATGATGTCCTGGTACGACTGGCTGACCTGGCCGGGGCCGCCGAGGCTCATGTTGATGACGCTGGCGGGGTTCGCGTTGGCGGGGACGCCCGGCACGGTGCCGCCCGACGCCCAGTTCATGCCGGCGAGGATGTCGAAGTCGCTGCCGCCGCGCTTGCCGAGGACTCGCACCGGCACGATGCGCGCGTTCCAGTTGAGGCCGGCGATGCCGCTGCCGTTGTCAGTCGACGCGCCGATGGTGCCGGCGCAGTGCGTGCCGTGCCAGCTCGACTGGTTCTGCGGCAGGTCGCCGCCCGGGTCGTCGGGGTTGTTGTCGCGCGCGTCGCCGTCGTTGGCGTTGCTGACGTCAGAGACCATGTCGTAGCCGGCCACCACGCGCGCGTTGAGGTCGGGGTGCGAGATGATGCCGGTGTCGATGACCGCCACCGTCACCTGGTTGGTGGTGCCCTTCTCGAGGTCCCACGCGGCGGGCGCGTTGATGGGCGGCAGGTGCCACATCGCCGGGTAGAGCGAATCGTTGGGCACCGCGAGCGCGTGGCGCATGCGGTTGGCCTCGGCCCAGCGCACGCCGCGCACCTTGCCGAGGCGATCGACGACGGCCAGCGTCTCGGCTTCGTTCAGCGTTGCGCCGTCGGGTTTGGTGATGCGCGCGAGCTGCAACGTGGGCGACGCGAAGCCGCCGTGCGTGACGCGGTAACCGTTCAGTTGCAGGCGCGCGGTGGCGGCCTTCTGGTCGAGCGGCGCGTCGAAGCGCACGATGGCCTCGCCCACGCGCACCTCGGAGGGCAGCCCCACGCCGCGCAGCTGACCGACCTTGATGGGGCCCAGCCAGCGCGGCGCTTTCGGCGCGGCGTCCTGCGCGGTGCGAGCGACCACCGCCGGCGCGGCGGGCTTGGCGGCGGCGAACAGTTTCTTGGCCAGCGCGCGGCTGCGCGGGTCGACGGCGCCGCGGGCTGACTGACCAGCGCCCTGGAACACGGTGACGGTGCCGTTGAGCGACGCCGTCGGCGTGGCGCCACCGTCGGTCGGCAGCACCGGTTCGAAGAACTCGTCACACCCCGCGACGCACAGCGCCGCGCCCAACACGAAGAGCTTTCGCATGGGCGGCAGGTGACCGCCCGGAAAGCGCGAAGTCAACGCGAGCGGCATCGGTCGAGGGGCGCACCGCCCCGCAGTAATAAGGTGCGACAGGCGTTCAGTAGGTGCGTGTGGGCGCGAGTGTTTTCCTGTGTCTCCAAGCGCGCCGCCATGCGGTAGGAGCGCCGACCGATGGCGTGGCGTTCCGTTCCCGAGGCTGGCTCCATCCTCGGCATCAAGCTGGTGGCAGGCATCTACCGTCTCTTCGGTCGCACCATGGCCGCGGGCGCGCTGTGGCTGGTCGCCTGGTACTTCACGCTCTTCGGGCGCGTGCAGCGCACGGCGGCGCTCGACTACTTCAAGCGCGTCGGCCTGCCGCAGACGCTCTCGCAAGCGCACAAGCTCATCTGGAACTTCGCGCGCGTCGGGTTGGACCGGCTGCTGTTCCTGCTCGGCGACATCCAGGGCCTCACGGTGCAGCTGCACGGCCACGACGAGCTGATGCGCCTGGTGAACGAGAAGAAGGGCGCGCTGCTGCTGGGCGCCCACCTCGGCAGCTTCGAGGCCATGCGCACGCTGGCGGGCCGCTACCAGGTGCCGCTGCTCGTCCTGGTGGATTTCGCGAACGCCAAGCGCGTGACCGCGATGCTGCGGGCGCTGGCCGGCGACACCGTCAATTTCCGGTTGTTGGAGCTCAACGCGGAAGACCCGCTGGCCCTGCTGCAGGTGAAGGAAGCCGTCGAGCGCGGCGAGCTGGTGGCGATGCTGGGCGACCGCCGCACCGACCGCGAGGGCCGCGACGTCATCGCGCCATTCTTTGGTTCACCCGCGAAGTTCCCCGTGGGTCCTTACGTGCTCGCCCATGTGCTCCAGTGCCCCGTCTATTTCGTCGCCGGTCTCTTTGAAGCGCCGGCGCGCTACGACGTCATCCTGGCTCCACTCACCGAGCGCATCGAGCTGCCGCGCAAGGGTCGCAACGAAGCCGTCGAGCGCGAGGCCGCCCGCTTCGCGAAGCTGCTCGAGGACTACACCCGCCGTTCCCCGCTGAACTGGTTCAACTTCTTCCCCTTCTGGATGGATTCATGACGCACGAGTTCGGCGAATCAGCAGCCAACACCCGCGCCCGCTTCGAGGCCCAGCGCCTCGCGTTCGCGCCGCTCATGTTCCAGGCCTGTCGCGTCTTGCGCGACGTCGGCATCCTCGAGCGCCTGTCCAACGCGCGCGGCAAGGGCCTCACCGCGAAGGAAGCCGTCGAGAAGACCGGCGTCACCCCCTACGCCGCGGCGCTGCTGCTCGAGGCGGGGCTGGCGTCGGGCCTGTGCGAGTGCGCCAACCCCACCGACGCCGAGCCGCGCTTCACCATCACGCCCATGGGCGTCTACTGGCTGCGCGACGAGCTCACGCGCGTGAACGCCGAGTTCAACCACCACGTCTGCTACGGCGGCGCGGCGAACCTTCGCGAGGCGCTGCTGGAAGGCCGGCCCGCGGGCCTGCCCGCCATCGACAGCACCGGCGCCAGGACCGTCTACGAGGCGCTGCGCACGCTGCCGGCCGACGTGAAGCGCGCGTGGTTCGAGTTCGACCACTACTACTCAGACGGCGTCTTCGAGGCGTGCCTGCCGCGCGTGCTGCAGAAGGGCGACGAGCACGTCGTCGACATCGGCGCCAACACCGGCCGCTTCACCGAGTTGGTGCTCTCGAGCTCGAAGCAGGCGCGCATGACGTGCGTCGACCTGCCGGGCCAGCTGGCGGTGGCCAACGAGAACCTGAAGGCCCACGAGGGCCGCTTCACGCTGGCGCCCACCAACCTGCTCGACTTCAGCAGCGCGCTGCCCGCGGGCGCTGACTGCTACTGGCTCTCGCAGTTCCTCGACTGCTTCTCGGAAGAAGAGATCGTCTCGATCCTCTCGCGCGTGCGCGCGGCCATGCGGCCTGACTCGCGCGTCTACATTCTCGAGACGTTCTGGGACCTGCAGCAGCACGAGGCCGCGCGCTTCTGCGTCATCGGCACGTCGCTGTACTTCGCGTGCATCGCCAACGGGAACTCGCGCATGTACCACTCCGAGGTCATGCGGCGGCTCGCGCGCGAGGCCGGCCTCGTGGTGCGAGAAGAAGAGAAGCACGTGGGCCTCTCGCACTCGCTGATGGTGCTGGGCGCCGCCTGACGAAGCATCGCGCGGGCGGTTTGCTACGTTCGCCCGCGCATGCGCTTCGTCGCTGTCGTCGTTCTCGGGGTCAGTTCCATCGTTTTCGCGCAGGAGGCAGCGGCGACGTCCGCAGCCCAGGCGCTCGCCGACGCCGACCGCAGGGTCGAGAGCGCCGGCCGCACCGACGACGACGCGAGTGCGCTGCGCAGGCGTCGCGATGAGATCGCGCGCGTCTGGTTCGCCGAGCGCATCGACGAGGTCGAGCGCGAGTCAGGCACCCCGCGACTCGCGGCACTGCTGCAGCTGCTCGAAGAGGCGCACCGGCGAAACTTGAGCGACGTCATCTCGACGCTCGAAGACAAGGTGGTGCGCGACCTCGAGCCCATCAAGAAAGAGGTCGAGGCCGACGTGCTCGACGGCGGTGAGCTGGCGGGCCTCGGGCGGGTGTTCGGCGTGCTCGACGGCATTCCGCGCGGCACTGCGCCGTGGAAAGCGTTCTCGCACGTGCTCGACGCGCTCCGCGACCGGTGGACGCAGCGGCGCGACGCGGCGAGCGGGCCCGCTGAAGCGCACGCCTGGCGCGTGATGCTGCAGCTGCTCGATGGTGAAGCGTCGGTGTCGGTGCCCGACGCGCTCACGAAGCTGCGCCACGCCGCGCGCCCGAAGTTCACCAGCGCGTGCGCCGACGTCGCGCCCAGCTTCCCGGCGAAGACCGCCACCGACGTCACGCCGACGTTGACGCTGAGCGCGTGCAACGAGACCAGCACCGACGCCCGCGAGGCGCGCTCGAAGCCGTGGGAAGAGACGCTGTACCGGCAGGAAGAGCGCATCGAGTACGAGACGGTGTCGGTGCCGGTGACGACGGGCACTGGCAAGCAGTGCACCACCACCACCGACTTCAACACCGGCAAGCTCGAGAACGGTCGCTACGGGTCGACGTCGACGGCCAAAGAGACCTGCAGCGACACCACGCAGACCACGACCGTGCAGGAACGTCGAGAGGTCAAGAAGCTGGTGTCGGTGCCGTACACGGAACAGCGCATCGAGACCTTCGACGCTGACGTGCGGCGCTGGCGCATCACCGCGGAGGCTGACGTCACCATCGACGGCGAAGGGCTCAAGCTGACGCGGCACCGCACGCTGACGTCGGACCAGGAAGACCTGCAGTTCACCTCGCAGCACGTCGGCAAGGGTACGTTCGACAACGCGGCGACGACGAAGCGTGGGCGGCAGACGTTCTCGGCGCAGCTCGAAGAGCTGGTGGCCGGCCTCGAGCGCGAGTGGACGCTGCAGCGCGGGCGCGCGCTGGCGTCGAAGGCCACGTCGCTGGACGAGCGCATGCGCGCGGCGGTGTTGCTGTCGGGCTTCGAGTTCGGCCTGAGCGAGTCGCTGGCGAAGGACCTGTCGCTGCCGCCGCAGCTCTTGCCAGCGTTGCTGGGTCAGCGCGTCAGCGTGCCGCGACACGGGCTGCCGAAGCCGCCGCCCCTCGCGCTGCCGCCGCCCTCGTCGGACCTCGAGGCCTCGCTGACGAAGTACGAGAACAAGGTGGGGTGGGCGCGCGACTTCAACGGTGTGTACGTCGGCCCGTTCCTCGGCGTGGGCACGCAGGAGACGCTCGACCAGTCAGGGCTCGCGCGCTTCGGCATCACCGCCGGCTACTCGGTGATGTGGCAGCCGATGTTCTCCATCAAGTCGCCGTTCCTGCTGCGCGTGGGCGGCGACCTGCAAATCGGCTGGCTCGGGTACTTCCAGTTGGACGTCTCGCCCCGCGTGGAGGTCGGCTTTCACACGCGGCCGGTGACGTTGGCGCTGGTGGGCATGACGGAGCTCGGCTTCGGCGTCGGTGGCGCTGACGCAGAGGCGGTGTACCGGTGGCCGTTCTTCGTGGCCGCGGGCTACGGCGGTCGACTGCAGCTGCGTGCGGGGCCGGCGGGGCTCGACCTGATGGTGACGCGCATGCACCGCACGTGGCCCGGCAGCCCGCTCGCGCTCCGCGGCGAAGGGAAGCTGTTCATCGAGGCCGGCGAGCAGGCGCGCTTCTTCATCGGCCTGACGATGATGACGACCGACGACGCGGCGCGCGGGCTGACGTCACCGACGCGCTGGTTCTCGTCGGTCATCGGGCTGCATCAGATCTTCTGACGCCTCACGGCAACCGGAAGCGCGAGACGTCGGCGCAGGCGCCTCTAACGTCCCGCGGCGATGCGCGCGGCCAACGCCATGCGCGTCATCGGGCCGTAGCTGCCGTCAGCACCCGGCACACCGCGCGCATTCTGAAACCGAAGCAACGCGTCTCGCGTCATCGGGCCGAAGTAGCCGGTCGCCGGAACACTGAAGCCGACCGCCGTGAGGCGAGATTGCAGCGTGGCGACGCTCGACGAGGTCACACCGAACGACAGGTTCACCGCCGGCACGCTGGGCGGTCGCGCGCGCAACGCGGCGCGGAGTTCGTCGCGTTTGGCTGCGTCGTACACGCTCGACTGCAGAGCGGCCTGCGTCGCTGGGCCGAAGATCCCCGGGCCACCGAGCATCGTCGTGGCGCTGAGCCGGCCGAGGTACACGAGGTCTTGCTGCAGCAGATAGACCTCGCGACCGGTGTCATCGCGGCGCAGCGTGCCGCCGGGCCAACATGCGCTGCCTTCACAGATCACCGGCGCGCTCGGTTCACCGACCGCAGTGCCCGCCACGCAGCTGCGAATGAGGCCGAGGTAGTAGTCCCAACGCCAGCCAGTACCCGGATCGAAGTGGTTCGACGTGCCCCCGTAGGCCCACTTGTTGGTCGCGAATTGCGCGTCGGTGGCAGGCGGCGCCGAGATGCCGACCCGGGCGTTCGGCACCTGGAAGTGACCGATGATGTGCTGCCGGTCGACGGGGATTCCGTGGCGCTTGGCGATCGCGCACACCAGCTGTGCAGAGGATCGGTACATCGCTTCGGTGAACCAGACCTGCGGGTTGGCGACGAAGCCTTCGTGTTCGATGCCGATCGAATTGCGGCTGTAGAAGTCGTTGCCGGCGTGCCACGCGGTGTTCGCTTCGCTCACCATCTGCGCGATGTGGCCGTCGCTGGAGCGGATCACGTACTGCGTCGACGCGCTGTACGGGTTGGCCTGGCGGAACCACGAGAGCGTGCTCCAGTAGCTACCTTCGGTGACGTGAATCAGTACGAACTTCACCGAGCCACCACCGCGGCCTTGCATCTGATTGGCGCCACTCGCCGCGTACCATTCGAGCGGCGGGTACTGACCCGGTGTCGTCAGCTCGAACGACGCGCTCTCGAACTCGCTCGGTGATTGAAGCCCGGGAACGCCTGCGATCGTCACGCCGAGTGATTCGACGGTCATGCCGTCGGACACCACGGCCGTGAGCTCTGCGCGCGCACCGGTGCGTGCGTCTTCGTCATCGATGATCAACTTCGCGGCGGCGTCGAGCCAGTTGTCCCACTGGGCACCTTCGCGTGGAACGCCTTGCCGGAGCAGCGCGGCGGTGGCTTCGAGGTTCGCTTCGAGGTCGTCGCGAACGGCAGCGGGTTCACGACCGACGAGCGCGGCGCCCTGCTGCACCTGCGCTTCGGTCAACTGCGCCACGCCATAGCGGAGCTCACGATCGTGCTCGTCGGGAGAGGAGGGTTCGAAGCGCGACTGCGTCCACGCAATGGCGGCGAGCACTTCGACCGGAACCTGCTGCGAACGCGCGGCGCGGTGGAGTGGATTGTCGACGACCTGCAACGTCGAGTCGGGACCACAAGCGGAGAGGACGACGAGGGTGGCGGCGAGCGCCCGATGGAGTGTGTGCATGACCGCGCTCAATCCACGCGGAGTGCCAACGCGCCGTTCGGTGGTGGAGGAGCGCTTCGGCTCGCTCAACTCCGCGCAGTCACTGCAGGAGAAGCAGTGTCACACCGACGCGACGCCAAGCCGCTTTCCAGTGTGACGTACGAGACGAAGACGATCGCTGCTGACCTCGATCATCAACGTCAACGAGTGCGACGAAATCAGGCGACGCGCGAACGTCGCTTGTGCCTCACAACGTCTCGGGGCCGAGAACGTGAGCGCGCTTGTCGCCGCCCGCCGGGTTGTGGCGCTTGGCCTCGCCGAACAGCAGAACGAACAGCGCCCGGAGCTCGCCGATCAACGTCGGTCGCGTCTCCACGGCCTTCTCGACGAGCTCTCGCACGGTCGGAGCGCTGGACTGAAACGTCGACGGAGCAGCTGGCGAGCCCGCGAACCGCGCGAGCGCTCTCGGCGCGATGCCCGCCGTCGCCGCAGCACGAACCGGCCGCGACTCGGGGCGCTTTGCAGGAACCGGCTTCGCGACGACGACGGGCTTGCGCACTTCACGGCGGAGCTTGATTCGCATGACCGGTTGTCGTCGGTCGCGGGCCGCCAATTGAGGCTCAAACTGTTAACGATTTTGAACACCTACAGCGGCACCCGATGTGTCCGCGATGAAGCTGTCCAAGGCTGCGATTTCAGTCGGCGCACGAATGCCTTCAAGGCTTTGGCGGGCCGTGGTGGCGACACGCAGCGCATCTGCACGACGGCCGAGGGACAGCAGGGCCTGCGCTTTCACCAATTCGATGGCGCTGAGCACTGCCGCGGGCGCCCCCAACGGCAGCGAGAGCTCGCGTGCCTCGTCGAGCAACCGAAGCGCTGCCGTACCATCTCGTTGACGCAAAGAGACCCTGGCGCGGGCCACCAGCACGTCGGCGAGTCTGTCGGCTGCGTCTTCGCGCGTGCGCCACTCGGCTTCCAGCGGGCGCAGCAACGCTTGCGCGGCCGCGGCGTCACCTTGCTCGAACAGAATCTCGGCCTCCTGCTCGCGCTCCCACAGCACCTCGTCGTCGCGCTCCGAGAGCTGTGACGTGAAGGTGGCCTGCGCGGTGCGGCTCCACTTCAAGGCGAGCTCGTAGCGCCCCGCCAGCCGTTCGAGTTCGGCCAGACGTGAAGCGATGTTCGCAGCGTCCAACGACGATGGTTCCCACGCTGCCAGCAGCGCGAGGAGCCGCTGTCGCGCGCCGTCGAAGTTGTTCGCTTTCAGCTCGTACTCGGCGAGCAACTGCTGGCTCCGGAGCGTCAACCGATGCGTGGGCCCGAGCACCTGCTGGCGGATCTCCAACGACCGGGTGACGAGCGCGAGCGCCGCGTCCCTCTGGCCGGCTTCCTGGAGGACGTCGGCGAGCGACTCCAGCGTGCGCGCAACCAACGGGTGCTGTGGCCCCAACAGCGATTCGAGCATCTCGAGCTCTTCACGCTGGAGCGCCTCGGCGCGCGTGAGATCGCCACGGCGTCTGGCGATGAGGCCCTGGTTGCCGAGCACGTTGGCGACCTCGAGGTGCCGTCTGCCGAACACCGCCTCACGCAGCGCGAGGGCCCTGGCGAAGTGCGCGTCAGCGTCGTCGAGTCGGCTGCGATCGATGGCGACGGCGCCGCGAACGTTCTCAAGCTTCCCTTCGAGATTACGGCTGTCGAGCCGCTTCACGAGGCCGTCGGCCAGCGCGTCGACCAGCTGCGCTTCTTCGACGAGGCCGAGGGTGGAGCTCATCAACAACAGCTCGATGGCCGAGAGCGCGGCGAGCTCGAAATCACGTGCGACGAGCGCCGACGTCAGCGCCTGGTGGTACTGGCCACGCGCGCCACGCCAGTCGCGCTCGCGCATCGCGAGCAGCGCGCCAGCGTAGGTGAACTCGGCGTCGAGGCGGCGAAAGCCGACCTTCTTCACGGCGGCTTCGAGCGCCGACAACTTCTCGTGCGCATCGGCGTACTCGCCGAGATCCACCGCGACCCGAGCAGCGAGGACCGCGCCACGGAGCGTCGATACTTCGGGCTTCTGTGCCGTGGTCGGGGCGTCGACGCTCAGCAACGGCTCGACGGCCAGACAGTCTTCAGGCCGCGGGCTCAACTCAAGCGCTTCCAGCGCGCCGGCTTCGTTCTTCGGGAACTGCGCGACGACCTGCCGGTACCGCTGTTCGTGGCGCGACAGACATTCGCTTCGTAGCGCGAGCACTTCCGGAGGTTGTTCCCGCCGCTCGTTCGTCTCCGCGCACGCCTGCTCCCACGTCGCAGCCCAGCGCGTCTCGAGGGCTTCGGCGATCGATGTCGCGCGTGCATCGAGCCCCGAAGCTTCGAGGCGCGGCGCACGAATTCTGTCCAACGCGCCATGACACGGAGAGCGTGACGCGTAGGCGAGGCCGCCAACTGCGCAGACGAGCACGACGGCCGCGGCGGCGAACCACGGTGCACGCGATGGGCGCTGAGCGCGTCGCAGCGCAGCCAGCAGGTCGTCCATCGACGCGAAGCGCTCTTCGGGTTTCGCGGCCAACCCGCGCGTGAGCAACGTCCGAAGTTCGGTCGGCTGATCCTTCAAGCGCCGCAGTGATTCCGGGGTGCGCTCGAACGTCGGTCGCGCGCCACGGATGCTCGGCTTCAGAAACGGGCGTTCACCGAGCAGTGCTTCGTGGAGCGCGATGCAGAAGCTGAACTGGTCGGTGCGCGCGTCGGTCGTCGCGGCGTCCCACTGTTCCGGCGACATGTAGCCGGGCGTGCCCAGCACCGCGCCGGTGCGGGTGTGAACCTGCTGCGTGTCGTCTTCGGAGCGATCGAGCGGTGCTTCGTCGTCGACCCGCTCGTGCAGCGTCGCGAGCCCGAAGTCGGTGACGCGCGCGTGGCCGGTGTCGTCGAGCAGCACGTTGTCGGGCTTGAAGTCGCGATGCACGACGCCGACGCGATGCGCGGCAGCCAGCCCATGCGCCGCTTCAGTGAACACGCGCAGCACTTCGGCACGGGAGCGCGTGGTGGCGAGCCACGTCTTCAAGGTGCTGCCGCGCACGTATTCCATCGCGACGTACTGACGGCCTTCGAAGCGACCGGTGTCGTACACGCCGACCACATGACGATCGGCGGCACGCGCGAGCGCCTGCGCTTCCGTCTCGAGCCGCGCTTCGAGCCCACGCGTGTCGTCGCCGCGACGGCGCTGCGCGAGCTTGATGGCCACGCGGCGATCGAGTGACGGGTCGTACGCGAGCAGCACTTCGCCCATGCCGCCGGAGCCGAGCAGCTCGAGCACCACGTAGCGATCGATGCGCTGTGGCAGCACCGGCAGCACCGGCCGCTGGCGTCGCCCGGGAGCCTCGTCGCGCGTCGAGGCCACCCGATGTTCGTGCAGCGCGTCACCGGCCAGCACGAGGCACGCTTCACACCCGTCGAGATGCGCCGCGAGCTTCGCGTTCTCCGTCGCGTCGAGCCGCGCCGCTGCGTAGTCCAACCACACCTGCGGGTCGGGGCACGCGCTCACGCTTTTTCCCGCAGCAGGCCAGCGAGGCTCACGTCGAGCTGCGAGATTATCGGCCGCGCCAGCGAATCGAGCGTGGCGTCACCGACGTCGAGTTCTTCTCGACCCGCTTCACGGACGGCATCAGCGAGCGCGCGTCTGGCGGCCGACAACCAACGAGTCATCGTCGCCCGGCTCACCGAGTGCAGCATCGCGATGCTCTCGACGCTCACGTTCTCCAGCAGGTGCAGCTTCAAGATTCCGCGCTGGGTCGCGTCGAGCTGTTCGACGGCCTTTATTACCGCGCGCTCCAAAGCCTCTCGGTGCCGGTGCGGCAGCTCACCCGCGCTCACCACCGCCGGCGACGACGGGAGCGAGGGCTTTTCACGCGACGCGGTCATCACTTCGCGCAACGCACAGATTCGCAACCAGCGCGCCAACGCGTCGCGCCCAGGCCAGGTGCGGAGCAGCGGTGCGTCGCCGAGCAGCAGCCGTTCACGCAGCGACTGCAACGCATCGTCAACGACGTCGTCCGGCCACCGCGTCACCAGGTTCAAGCGCAGCGGCTGGAGGAACGAACGCTCGAGCACCTCCAGCGCTGCCGGCTGGCCCGCGAGCACGGCAGCCACCAGCACCAGCTCGGCACCGTGGGCACTGCCCGCGGGCCCTTCGACCTGCGCTTCGACGGCGGGAAGGGAAGGCCAACGGGCCCACGCTTCTTTTCGCCAGCTCGCGAGCTCAGAGGTCCGGGGGCGCATGGTCGGCGGCGAGTCTACGGAGGAGAGACGGAAACCGCATAGCCGCCGTGCGCGTTCGACGAGAGGAAGCGGCTGAGCTCGGCGGGCGTGAGCACGCTGCAGGTCGTCGAGGGGTCCTTCACGATGTAGTTGCCGTCGGCCGTCTTGCCGCACACCACGATCCAGTGGCCGCCGCTCGCGGTGCCCGACGCGTACGGCGGGCTCTCGTTTTCCAGCGTCACGCTGCGATTGCCGTTCGCAGCGACGAGATTTCCCTGCGCCAGCTGCTCGTCGATCCACGCCACGTTGGAGCCCGGGTTCGACTGGCTCTCGAGCCCGAGGCTCGACGCCATGGTCATGATGCCCGCGTAGCCCGTACCTGCCGCGCCCACGCCCGCCGAGTTGCCGAGCGAGTTCACCAACGCCCCGTCAGACATGCCTTCGCCGAAGCCGAACGCGCGCGCGATCATCGCCATCGAGGTCGGGCCGCAGTTCGACGACGCGTTCCAGTCGTCTTCGGTGCCCTCGCTGGCCATCTGCGAGATGTATGGAACTTCACCGACGCCCGGCGACGAGGGCGTGACCGCCGGTCCTTCGCCCTGCTCGACAGCTTCGATGGCCGGTGACGTCGGCGTTGACGACGTCGCGCCGGGCGCAGGCACCTGCAACGTCGAGCCGGCGTAGATGAGGTCAGGGTCGGCGATGCCGTTGAGCTCGCAGATCTGCGCGATGATCTCCGGCACCGTTCCCTGCACGCCCTGAGCCTGCAAGGTGCTCGCGATGCCTGTCAGCGTCTGGCCCCACTCCACACGCCACGGCTGCGTCTCCGACCCGAGGCGCGCGCGACGGGCGGCGTCGGTCTGCAGCCGTTCCAACACCGCACGCGACGCCGAGCCCGCCGCGAGACCCAGCTGACGCATCGCCAGCTGCTGGCCGACGTGCGCGAGCTTGCCGCGCAGCGCGACCTTCTCGAGGGCTTCGCGCGCCTTGTCGGTGATGGAGGGGCGAAGCTTCTTCGCGGCCACTTCGAGCGCAGCGCGCTGCTTCGCTTCACGCAGCTTCTTCGCGCCGGCCTCAAGCGCGGCACGCTGTTGCGTCTCACGGAGCTTCTTCGCGGCAGCTTCGAGCGCAGCGCGCCGCTGCGCTTCCCGCATCGCCTTCGCGCCGGCTTCGGACACTCGGGACGACGGGGACGGGGGCGGGGACGACAACGGGCGACGAATCATCATGGGGTGCTCCTTCGGTGCGGGTTCGAAGGAGTTTTCGGCGCCTCGCCGTGCCGCGGAATTCGCCGTGATGCAAAGTCGGCGAGGTGCGCTCGATGGGTAGATTCCGTAGTTGTATCAACGCGTTATCGAAGATTTCGCGACGCGCGTGAGCCAGTTTCACGACCAGTGCGTCACGTCTGACGAAGGTGGTTGGTGCCGGTGGGGCGAGCAGGCGCGCTTCTTCATCGGCCTGACGATGATGACGACCGACGACGCGGCGCGCGGGCTGACGTCACCGACGCGCTGGTTCTCGTCGGTCATCGGGCTGCATCAGATCTTCTGACGCCTCACGGCAACCGGAAGACCGACACGTCGGCGTTGGAGCCGTTCAGCAACACCAACACGTCGTAGCGCGGGCTGTACCGAAGTCGCCCGTAGGTGCCGTTGGTCAACTGCGCGCCGGGGTCGTCACCGGTGCCGGTGAGGCGCGTCCACTGCGCGGTGCTGGGGTCGAGCTCGAAGACGTCGAGGCCGCCGGCCCAGGTGAAGAACCGGTCGCGCGCGTCGGCGTACACGAAGCCCGGCTTCACCACGCGCACAGGTCCGTTCGCGCCGCCGTCGAGACGATCAGGCGCGCCGCGTGACTGGGCGAGGCGCGCGAGGTCGTTGAGGTCGTAGCGGTGGAGCGCTTCGCCCGGCGCCTGTGGGTCGCGCAGCAGCCACAGGTGGTTGCGGCGGCGATCGACGTCGGCGGTGCCGCGCGCGTCGGAGTTCAGCGTGCCGTAGGTGCGCCACGTGCCGCCGTCTTCACTGGTGAAGTACGCGATGGGACCGCTCGCGTCGGTCAGGTACCAGACACCACCGTCGGCGCTGAGCGCGGCTGACCCGCGCCCGCCCACGTTGCTGGGACGACGCCCGAGGTGTTCCCAGCGCTGGGTGGTGAACGAGAAGCACGACGGCCACGGCGTGAAGGTCTGGGCGCTCGGGTACGTGCCGCCGCCGAGGTAGCAGATGCGGTCGAGGCCCTCGTCGTAGAAGAGCTTGCCGTAGGTGTGTGACGAGCGCGGCTGCTGCGCGTCGAGCACCGCCGCGATGTCGGGGCGATCACAGTGGTCGGGGTTGAGGTAGTTGCCCGAGAAGTCACCCGCGTCGAGTGCGGGGATCGACGTGGGGTAGACGCCGCAGCTCTCGAGCGGCACGTACTGCATCGCCGCGGTCGGCATCGCGCCCGTCGCACCGGCAGGCAGCTCGGTGAGCCGTTCCCAGCGCATGGCGCCGAGGTCGAACGCGAAGAGGTTGTTGTACCAGCTGTCTCCGTGCCCGCCGCCGAACACGATGACGCGGTCGCGCCGCGAGTCGTACACCGCGCCGCTCCACGCGCTCTGCACGGCGTTGCACGGGCCGGAGCGGTACGGCGCGGGGCAGACGTCGCTCATCTTCGTCGAGGGCAGCGAGACCCACGCGCCGCGCGGCACGCTCAAGAGGAACGTGTCGAGCTGCGTGGGCGCGCCGGTGCCGCCACCTGTCGCGGTGCCTCCACCTGTCGCAGCGCCGCCACCTGTCGCGTCACCGCCACCCGTCGCGTCGCCGCCGTCGAACTCCGCACCAGCATCGACGGAGCTGTCCGGCGCTCCCGCACACGACAAGACCAGACACGCGATGAGGAGCTGTCTCATCGCCCGAAAATGACACGAGCGAGCGGTGCGCTACCGCTGAATCGCGCGAATCAACGCCGGCGAGTTGTTCGACAGGTGCGAGTACGCGAGGCCCATCGAGTCGAGCAGCGTCGCGTGCACGTCGACCGGGCGGATGATCTTCCCCGCACCGGCGTCCATCGCGCCCGACGTGAAGTTCCACTTCTGCACGCCCATGCCCTGGTTCGACGACGCGCCGAACACCGTGTTGCCCTTGATGCCCGGGCCCGCCATCAAGCAGCTCGAGACGAGGTGATGGTCTCGGCCATCGCGCGTGTTGATGAGCGGCGTGCGGCTGAACTCGCTGAACACCAGCATCGACGTGCACTGCCAGTAGTTCTTGGTCGTGCCCGGCACCTGCTTCGTCTTCAGGTACGCGATGAGCCGACCGAGCGCGTCCCAGCCCGCGGTCTGTGACACGGCCTGCTGGCTGAACAGGTCGAAGTGATCATCGAGGCCGTTGGCCAGCGACACCGCCACCACGTTCGACACGCCGTTCACCATCGCCTGGCCCGCCAGCGCCGCGCGGCCGCGCATGCTGGTGAGGTCGGCCGTCGTGTTGAGCGAGAACGCCGAGTACAGCTCGGTGAGGCCCGCCGTCGGCGGCACCGTGAAGTTGAACAGCGCCGACTTGGTGGGCTGCACCAGCTGACGCGCCATGGTGCGGCCGTCCTTGAAGGCCTCCACCAGGCCGCCGACGTCGTACCCGTGCTGCTCGCAGGTGTCGTCGCTGTCTTCGAACGTGCGCACCGCGTTCTCACTCGCGGCCGGCAGCGTGGTGCCGTTCTGCGCCTGCATCACCGTCAGCATGTCGCGGTAGCTGCCGACACGAATCGCGCTGGCCGACGCGGCGAGGCCTTCGTTGTACGCCTCGGTGTCGATGGCGATGTTGGGAATGTCGCCCTTCGAGCCCGTCTGCGCGGTGACGACGGTGGCCAGCGAGCTGCCCGACGCCGCGAGCCCGCGCGGGAACTTGCCCGTCAGCAGGTAGCGGCGGCCGACCTCGTGGGTCAGCGTGTCCATGTTCATGCCGCGCACGATGCAGAGGTCCGCCGAGTGGGCCAGCATCGACGCCGGCACCGCCGGGCCGAACGTCAGGTTGCCGCGCGCCTGCACGCCGGTGCCGCCCGTGGCCGTCATCACCGCGTCGACGGCGGGCGTCTCAGCGGCGGTCTGCGCGTACGCGGGCTCGATGGCCGACGTCGGCGCGCGGCCGCCGACGCGCTGGTACTGCGCCAGCGTCGCGTTGCGCGGGTCCAGCGACAGCAGCTGGTCCCAGCCGCCGTTGAAATAGACCATCAACATGAAGTGCGGCTCGGCCGTCTGGGCGAACGCGCCGCCCAGCGGCGTCTGGCGCAACACGAGGCCGCCAGTGGCCAGACCCAGGACCTCGAGGAAGCTGCGGCGGGACACGAAGGAGTTCGACATGGCGTGGTTTCCCGTTTCGTCTCAGTAGAGGTGGTACTCGGGGGCCGTCAGCAGCGCGACGCACACCGCGCGCCAGCCTTCCTTCACGTGGTTGGCCGTCGGCGTGCCCGTGCCGGCCGCGCCGCGCACCGCGCTGTCGAACACCGTGCGCAGGCCCGCGATGCTGGTGACGTCGCTCGGCTGCACCTTTACGCCGTGGAAGCGCAGCTTGAGGTAGCGCAGGTTCTCGTCAACGCCGCTCGCGTTGCTGGCGATGGTGTCGGTGGTGCCCACGAAGCGCATCAGCACCCGGCTGCTCGCCGCCAGCGCGCCGTCAGCGTTGGCCGTGCGCGTGCACCCGTCGCGCGCCGCGTCGCCCATGAACTTGAGGTGCAGCGCCGAGGGCTCGAGGTTCTCGTCGACCACGTTGATGTAGTCGGGCACGCCCAGCGTCGCCGCGCGCGCCGTGAAGCCCTGCGTGGTGCTGTTCGTCATCCACGTGTTGCCGCCCAGCACCACCGGCATCGACCCGGCGAGCTGCGCGACCGTCAGGCGCTGCGTGCCCGCAGAGGTCGGGTAGGTGACGCCCGTGCCGCCGCCGGTGCTGCCGGTGCCGCCACCCGTCGTCGCGGTTCCGCCGCCGGTGCTGCCCGTGCCACCGCCCGTCGTGCCGCTGCCACCACCGATGCCGTCGACCGGCGGGTGGTCGAGCGGCATGACCGGGCCTTCATCGGTGACGTCGAGGCCAGGCCCCGACGGTTGCTCTGCGGGCGGCACTTCTTCGGTGCACGACGCCAGCGTCAGCGCGAGCGCGCTGCAGAAGATGACGGCTCTCATCGGGTCCTCCGGTAGGCAGGCAGCGAGACGATCTGTTCGACGAGCCACGGCAGGCTGTAGCTGTTGGTCTTGAAGCCGTCGGTGAGCGTGGTGAGCGTCGCCGCTTCGTCGGCGTCGGTGCCCAGCACGCGCAGGTCGCGCTTCATCAGGTTGGCGTAGGTGCGCTTCACCGCGCAGCGGGCGAACGCGCCGTTGTTGATGAGCTCATTCGCGCGGCCCTTCGGCCCCGCCGCCAGCGCCGCGGTGATGTCGGGGTGCGCCGCGTCGGCGTACTGGTACGGCAGGAGCGCGCCGGGGTTGTCGGCGGCGTCGTCGGTGACGAAAAACCGGCGGCAGAACGCGCTGTTCGAGTTCACGCACGACGCGCGGGTGCGCGGGAAATCGGTGGTGTTGCTCATCAGCGTGGTGCCCGACTCGGCGAACTGGCCGAAGCTGGCGGCCTGCGGCTCGAGCGCGCGGTGGCAGTAGCGGCACGTGCAGCGCTTGGTGAGGTCGTCGCTCGAGTCGCTGCAGCCCGCGGCCGGCGTCTCGATGTTGGAAGGCGGCACGAAGCTCTCGCACTCGAAGTCGATGCGCGCGCGGTTGGCGCGGCCGCGGTTGGTCTGGAAGCGCAGCAGGAAGACCGGCGTCGTCAGCACGCCCGCGTGCAGGTTGCTGCCGCGGTCTTCAACCGACCAGGCGTCGTCGGTGAACGTCGCGCGCGGCAACGCTTCGTTGGGGTCCGGCTCGGCGACGATGCGCGTGTACGAGAGGTGCGGCGCCAGGTACTTCTTCCAGAACATCAGCGTGCCGTTGGTGGGCGCGTTGCGGGCGGTGATGAGCTCCGTGTACGGCCGACCACCCGTCGACACGCGGTCGACCATCTGGCCCAGCTGCTCACGCATCGCGCGCTGAATGACGGTGCGCACCTGCGCCGTGGGGCCGTAGCAGTAGCGCAGGCCAGGGCCACAGCCGCACTCGGGCCGCGCGTCGCCCTCGGGCGTGTTGCAGGCGATGACGTTGCCGTTGACGGTGACGCTCTCGGTCTCCATCGCGTCGAACGCGCAGACCTTGATCTGCGTGGTGGGCGCCCAATACGGCGTCACCATGCGCCAGCCTTCCTGCTTCACCGTCGTGCCGTTGACGACCGAGGTGCGGATGCCGGCGGTCGCGGGCACGAACTTGCCGCCCGCGGCGAACTGGGTCTGCTCGAAGTCACCGCACTGCTTGCCCAGCGTGGCGGTCTCGACGTCGGCCAGCCCGCGCAGCTGGCGGCGCTTGCCCGTCGACGAGATGGCGAAGGCCGCCGGCGCGTCGAGCAACACCAACTGCGAGTTGGTGTTGTTGAGCTGCACGTTGGTGACGTTCGGCCAGAAGAGCGCTTCGTGGTACCGGCGCATCACGAGGCGGAAGTCTTCGCTGCCGAGCCACGCCTGAATGGTGGCGGCCGGCACCGTGCCTTGCGCGTCGAGCGCCGTGTATTCCTCATACGAGGGCGCCTTGCCGCGGAGGTCGAGGCTCAGGCGGCGCAGCAGCTGGTACTTGTCGATGGCGCGCGACGCATCGCAGCTCGCGGGCACCTGGGCGTACGCGAGGCTCGAGGCGCAGAGCACCAGCGCGAGGGAAAGACGCAGACTCGTCATGGCAACAGCCCTCCTTCGACCCAGCGCACGACGACGTCGTACTGGGCCGGGGTCAGCACTTCGGTTGACGCCGGCGGCATCGGGGCCAGCGTGTCCTGCAGTCGGTTGACGACGTTCGTGGCCCACGTCTTCGCGGTGCCGTAGTTCTCGAGGTTGATGACCGGCGAGTAGTTGGCGCCGGTGGCGTGGCAGGTGGCGCACTTCGCCGTCATGAAGGGCTTCACGTCGGCGGCGAATGAAACTGGCGGCGGCTCGACCACCACCGTCGACGTCGACAGCCGCACCAGCGTCGCGCCGTCGAGGAACCACACGTCGCCCGCGGCGTCCTTCGTCAGCGAGTCGGGCCAGGGCTTCGTCACGTCGCCCAGCACCACCGGGCCGCCCGTCGTCAGCTGCAGCACCTGCGTCGCCGTGGCCACCAGCGTCGCGTCGGTCGTCACCTGGAGGTCGACGATGGCCACGTCGCTGCCGTCGGCTGACAGCGTCGCGCGCGTCACGGTGTCGTCGCTCTTCACGGTGACGAGGCCCGCGCTGGTGCCCAGCAAGACGCTGCCGTCAGCGAGGTGGTCGACGGCGGTGACGGTGGCGAGGCCGCGCGCGAGCGGCTTGATGGTGCGCGCCGTGAGGTCGACCGCGTAGAGGCTGGCGCCCTTGACGACGAGCGCGGTGTCTTCGGTGCGGCCGGCGACGAGCTGCAGCGCGCCCGTCTCGTCAGGGTCGCTCACGCGCACCGCTTCCCGGTGGCCGTCGCGCACGCGGTAGCCGTCGGTGGCGGTGGTGACGAAGAGCGCCGCGCCCACCGCGTCGACGAAGCTGACGGTGCTCATCGTGAAGTCGTCGGACACCGGCGCGCGCAGCAGCCGGCCCGGCGCGTCGTGGAAGAAGCCGCCCGTCGACGCGAGGAAGACCCCGTCAGCGCGACGGGTGACAGCGCGCAGCGTGCCCACCTGGCGCGGCTCGGTGTCGGTGCCCACCGCGACGTTGATGAAGGCGGCGTCGCTGCGCTGCTTCACGGCCGCGCCGTCGAGCACCGTCACCGCGCCCTGTTGCAGCCACAGCGCTGACGGGTTCGACCAGTCGCCCTGCAGCGTGCGCTCGGGCCGTGTGGCCGCTTCGCGCGGCGCCACCGACACCACAGTGATGTCGGGCACCACCACCGGCGTCGGCGTCACCGGCACGCGGATCTCGCCGGTGCAGGCGGTCATGACGGCGACGGCGGCGAAGAGGAGTGGACGCATGGCGAAGAGCCCCATCGCAAGCCCGGGGCCAACGCGGTTGATCTGTCGTTTCGCGAGGTTGTGAAGCGTTTGGGGCGGCGTTCGCGCGAGGTGGACTGTTCATGCGCAGGCCACTGTCCCCTGCCGGAGGACAGGCGAATTGAGGCCTTGCGCGACGCGTCGGCGACGGGGCACAAGGGTGGTGATGCTGCTGCCGGTGACCACCGCGGTCGTGCTGCTCGCCGCACCATCAAGCCCGTGGATGAGTGAGGCCCGCGCGTTGGTGAGCGAGCTGCGCTTCGGTGAAGCCATCGCGCGGCTCGAGGTGGCGCGGCAGGTGCCGTCGCTGTCGGTGGAGCAACGACACGAGGTCCTGGAGCTGCTCGCGTATTGCCAGGTCGCTGAAGGTCAACGCGAGGCGGCCGAGGCCACGTTCATGGAGCTGCTGCGCGCAGAGCCCGCGATGGCGCTCGATGGCGAGACGTCGTCGCCAAAAGTGCTCGACGTCTTCGAGTCGGCGAAGCGGAAGCTGTACCCGCCCGACTACGTGCGCGTGGAAGAGCTGCCGTCGCCTGCGGGGCGCGTGCAGCTGCGCGTGATTGATCCGTGGCAGCGCGTGACGGGGCTGGTGCGCTTCGAGCGTCGCGACGGCGGTGCGTGGCGCGCGCTGAAGAGTGAGGCCGTGTTTCCGCTGCAGGTCGCGCAGGGCGGGGTGCTCGAGTGGTACGTCGAAGCGCGCGCTGACGAGCGCGTGGTGGCGCGCGTGGCGACTGTCGAGAACCCGCGCCGCGTGGAAGCGCCGCGCATCGAGCAATCGGCGACGACGCTGGCGGCAGACACGAGCCCCAGGCGTGTGGCGGGCATCATCGTCATCGGCGCGGCCATCGTGGCGGGCGGCTTCGCGACGGGGCTCGCGGTCAACGGCGCGAAGCTGCGGCAAGACGCGCGCGACTCGACGCGACCCCCGGGCGACTTTGCAGACACCGCGCGGGCGGCGGAAGCTGAGGGCGTGACGCAGCAGACCGTCAGCACGGGGTTGTTCATCGGCGCCGGGTTGACGCTGGGCACGGGCGTGGTGCTCGCATGGTGACCCGCGCGAAAGCCCCCTCTCCCGCGAAGTGGGAGAGGGTTGGGGTGAGGGTGGCGTCGCTGCTCCTTCTCTCCGCCTGCGAGCTCGCGCCGCTCGACGTCACCGGCCTGCAGTGCACCGACGTGCGCGTCTGCGGCGACGGCTTCGTGTGCCACCGCAGCCGCTGCGTCGCGATGGAAGACGTGACCGAAGAAGACGCCGGAGTCCCCGACGCAGGAACGAAGGACGCAGGCGTCCCCGACGCCGGTGTCCCCGATGCGGGCGAAGAAGACGCAGGCGTCGACGCGGGCACTGAAGACGCCGGCTTCGACGCAGGCGTGCCGTACGACGTGAACCTGCTGCGCAACTGGGGCTTCGAGGCGCTCACCTCTGACGGCGGCGTGAGCTCGTGGCGCGCGTCGACCGGTCGCCTCGCGCCGTCGCCAGATCAACGCTCGGGCACGCGCGCCGCGCGCCTCTATTCCTCCGGCATGCACCAACAGATGTTGCTGCTGCCCACGGTTGATCAACCCGGCACGGAACAAGGCATGTTGTTCTGCGCCTCGATGTGGATCCGCGCGGAGTCGGACGCCGGCGTCGACGTGACGTTGACGCTGCGCGATCGCTACCCCGACGGCGGCTACGACTCGACGGCGGGCGTGCGCTTCACGGCGCGCGATGGCTGGCGCCAGGTGAAGGAACAGCACCTCTCCTTCGGCAACAGCACGCTGCAGCTGCGCCTCTTCTCGCAGACGCGCTTCGACGCGGGCCTCGGCTTCCTCGTCGATGACGCCGTGTTGATGCGGCCTTCGGGCTCGACCTGCCCTTGATAGCCTGTGGCGCGTGGAGCCCGGGTACGAGTTGATCCGTCGCATCGCCGGAGGCGGCATGGGCGAGGTCTTCGTCGCGCGGCGCACCGGTGCGGGCAACTTCGAGAAGCACGTCGCGCTCAAGCTGCTGCTGCCGCACCTCGCGGGCTCGCCCGAGCTCGTGCGTCGCTTTCACGACGAAGCGCGCCTCGCCGCGCGCATGCACCACCCGAACATCGTGGAGATCTTCGACGTCGGTGAGACCGACGGCCGGCCCTTCATCGCCATGCAGTGGGTGGAAGGCGTCACGCTCGGCCGCCTGCTGCGAGAGACCACCGCGCGCGGTGAGCGCATGCCGCTGCCCGTGGTGCGGTTGTTGGCGACGAGCTTGTGCGAAGCGCTCTCGTACGCGCACGGGCTCGTCGACGGTCAGGGGCGGGCGCTGCGCGTGGTGCACCGCGACGTCACGCCGGGCAACGTCCTGGTGTCGGGCATGGGCGCGGTGTTGCTCACCGACTTCGGCATCGCGCGCGTGCGTGATGGCTCGATGACCGAGCCGGGCGTGCTGCGCGGCAAGGCGGCCTACCTCGCCCCCGAGCAGATTCTTCTCGACGCACCGGTGGACGCGCGCGCCGACATCTACGCCGCGGCGTTGACGCTCTACGAGGCGCTCACCGGCGTGCAGCCGTACCGCCGCGAGACGATGAAGGACGCCATCGACGCGGTGATGCGCGGTGTCGTCGAAGACGTGCGCGCGCTCCGCGACGACGTGAGCGAGCGCATGGCGGCGGCGCTGAACAAGGCGATGGCGCGCAAGCCCGTCGACCGCTTTGAGACCGCGCGGCAGTTGCGCGAGGCCTTCGTCGACGGCCCGGTGGCGACGTCGCCGGAGCTCGCTGACTACGTGCGGCGGGTGTGCGGCGACGTGTCGAAGCCGTTGCTTCAGCCCGTCGACACCACCGGCCCGGGCGCCACGCGCTCGGTCATCACCGTCACGCCGACGCACCTCGTGTTGCCAGAGCAGCGGCCGCTCGCGAAGCCGCGGCGGGTGTGGCCGCTGGCGCTCGCGTCATCGGTGGCGGTGGTGCTGCTCGGCGTGGGCGCGTGGTGGGTGCCGGGGCTGCTGAGCAACTCCGCTGCAGGCCGCGGCGTGGCTACGGATGTTCGTCCGAGTCGTACGGACATTCCTCCGGCCGGTACGGACATGGTTCGGAAGGACACGGACGTACTTCCGACAGGTACGGACATGGTTCGGAAGGGCACGGACGTACTTCCGACGGATACGGACATGCTTCAGAAGGGCACGGACGTCTCTCCGACCGGTACGGACATTGTTTCGGGCGGTACGGACATACTTCCGGTCGACACGGACAGTCCGCAGCCCACTCCTGACGCTCAGAAGCGGCGTCCGACGACACGGGTGGTCCGTCGGGTGAAGGCGACACCGGTCGTGACGCCAGCCGCGGTGCGCGTGGGCTACGTGACCGCTGACGCCGCGCCGTGGGCGGAAGTGTTGCTCGACGGCAAGGTGCTCGATCGCACGCCCTTCGTCCGCTACCCGCTGCCGGTGGGGCGCTACACGCTGCTGTTCCGCGGCCCGAGCGGCGCCACACAGAAGAAAGCGGTGACCGTGACGGAAGGCGCAGTGACCGCGGTGAAGGTCGAGTTCAAGTAGCGGCTCTGTCCCGTGAGCCGGGGTTCATGCCGACGGGCTGACGTCCTGACGGTGTACCGGCGTTGCCAGCCTCGGCGTCGAGGTGCGACGGCAAGCAACTCGAGTTCCACTCGACGGCGATGCTGTTGGTGCAGGACGCAGACGTCGCGAGCGCGACGCCCGAGACCAATCTCCGACAACGGCGGCACCAACATCGGCGACGGCCTCGCGGCGGGTCAGCGGCAGATCAACAAGGCCAAGAACGACGTCTGCGTGAACCGGCTGCTGCTGCTCTCAGACGATCAGCCCACGGCGTTGCTGCGAGCTGAGCCTTAAGGGGCGGCGGGGTGACGGGTCGTGTCACCCTGCACAACGCGGGCGGGCTCCGCGACACGTCACCGCAGTGAGGCCACGTCGGTTGCCGGTTTCCGCGAAATCGAGGTGCGCACCCCTCTTTTGCGGAAACCCGCTCGGCGAACTCGCACACCGACCGCGACGTTCATTTCGAACGGTCGCCACGCTGACGTGCTCGCGACGCGCCGAGGGCCCGCTCGAGTCATGCAGTGCGAGCTCCTGCGTGTCTGCCTTCCTTTGAGGCGCCATGCGGACGCCCTGCGACGTTTTGTCGCGCGCCTCGGTCGCACGGTCACGTTAAGTCACGCGGGTGATGGAGAAGGTCCTCGTCGGTCTGGTGGCGCTCGGCTTCGCGGCGTCGTTCATCGTCTTCCTCACCATGCGCGGTCGCACGCGCGCCCCGACGCAGGCTGAAGACTTCGCGCACCTCCCGCGCAAGGAAGTGCCGCCCGCGCTGTGGGGCAGCCCCGACTTCTCGTTCCGCGCGCACACTGGCGAGACCGTCACGCGCGAATCGCTCACCGGTCAGCCGTACGTCGCCAACTTCATCTTCACGACCTGTCGCACCGTGTGCCCGCTCATGACGGCCAAGATGGTGCGCCTGCAGCGCCAGCTGGTCGACGTGCCGATGCGCTTCGTGAGCTTCTCGGTCGACCCTGACATCGACACCGCCGAGGTCCTCGCGATGTACGCGAAGCAGTGGCACCCGGAAGAGAAGCGGTGGCTCCTTCTCGAGACCACGCCGCCAACGCTCGAAGCAGTAGTAAAGGGCTTTCACGTCGTCGCGCAGCGCACCGACGGCGGGCTCGACGCGGTGATGCACAGCGCGGTGTTCGTGTTGGTCGACGCGCGCGGCGTGGTGCGCGGCGTCTACGACTCGGAAGACCCGGAAGACTTCAAGGCGCTCGCCGCGGCAGCGCGCGTGCTGACCGCGTCCGCCCCAGAAGCCCCCGCGCGCGCAGCCCGCTCCGGTGAAGAGCTCTTTCACGAGTTCACCTGCAGCAATTGTCACGAGCGCGCGGAGCTCGCGCCTCCGCTCGGTGGCCTCGTCGGTCAGCGTCGCACGCTCGAGAACGGGCTGCTGGCGACCGCCGACGCCACGTACATCAAGGAGTCCATCGTCGCGCCCGAGGCCAAGCGCGTGAACGGTTACCCGCTGAAGATGCCGTCGTACGCCGGCCTCGCCACGTTGGAAGAGCTCGACGCGCTCGTCGACTACGTCTCGAAGTTGCCGCCGCCTTCGTCGGTGCCCGCCGACGCGAAAGTGGCCATCGACCCCGTGTGCCACATGAAGGTGCGCGTGACCGCTGATGCGCTGAGCCACACGGTCGACGGCGGCGAGCCGACGTATTTCTGTTCTGCGTGGTGTCAGAAGCGTTTCGCCGAGAATCCCGACGCTTACCGGCGATGATGCGGGCGCCCGCAACCTTTCGGAGGACCGCGGGTTCCACCGTCGAACCGCAGTTCAACCGGAGGGACCACGGTGCGTACCGTCGCGTTGGTGTCGTTGCTGGCAGCTGCTGTGGTGCACGCGCAGGCCGTCCGGAATCGCGTCGAGCGCGCCAACGACAAGCAGGACCTCCGGCAGGACAACCGGCAGCTCGCTGATGATCGCCTCGACGCCGCGCGCGCAGCGCAGCTGCTTGCCGACTACGACGCCGCCGCTTCACGCAACGACGTCGCGCGCCTCGGTCAGCTCGACGGCGCGTTCGACCGGTACCTCGCGAAGGAGATCGCCGAGTCGCGCGTCGAGAGCGCGCAGGACCGTCAGGAAGTCCGCGAAGACCGCCGCGAAGTGCGCAGCGACCGTCGCGAGATCGCGAAGCCTGGCAACGGTCGCGACGATGTCCGCGACGCGACGCGCGATCAGGTGAACCTCGCGGACGACCGCCGCGACCGCGCGAATGAGCGCGTCACGCGTGATCGCCTGGTGGCGATTCAGACGCAGCTCCGTGGCCTCGCGGGGCGCTTCGATGCCGGCACCGTCGGCGCCAAGCGCGGGCTCTACGGCGAGGTGCTCTGGTTCGCGCGGAAAGAGACCGTCGAGAACAAGCAGGAGAAAGCGGAAGACAAGCGGGAGCTCCGTGAAGACCGCCGCGAGCGCCGTGAGGACCGTCGAGGTCGCTGAACACGTCAGCGCAGCCGTTCATCAGTCACTTGGGTCACTGGGCGTGACTCAAGTGACTGATGAAGTGGCAGAACCGCGGGCCGAGGTCGTGAAGCCAGGTCGTGTCGTGCAGCAGGTCACACACACAGCACGCAACGCACCCTCAAGGCGTGTCAGCGCAGCGATGTACACGGCGGTCGAACAGCTGGTCCTTCAGCCCCCAGCCCCTCACACCTGTCGGCTGGGGTTCCTGTCGACGAACACCGCCGCAGCCAACACGCCGAGCGCGATCGCGTGCAGCACACTGCTGACGATGCTGGCAACGCTGAACACGAGACCCATGTCCGCCGCTGACCGGCCCGACTCGACGAGGCGCAGCTGCAAGATGATCATCATCGTTCGAGACAGCACGTCGATGACGAGCAGCGTCCCCGCACCGCCGGCTGCGTACATCGACACGCGCGGGTGCTGTTGCCACCGCGACATCGCGATGATCAACGTCGCCACCATCACCAGGTAGCCGGGCACTCCGGCCATCAACGAACCGAGCAGCGGGCCGAGCAGTTCCATGACGCGCGCTTCACCACGGCCCGTGCGCGCCGCGCTACCTTGTTCCGCACGCATGAAGTGGCGAAGTGACCCGACCCACCCCGACGCCCGCGCCGCCGAGCGCCGCATCGATCTCGACGCGGAAGCCGATCGCGATCGCTGCGGCGCGCTCAAGGACTACTGGTACGTCGCGTGCCTCTCCACCGAGCTGCGTCGCGACGCGCCGCTGAGCCGAACGATCCTCGGCGTGCCGCTCGTCATCTTCCGTGGCGCTGACTCGAAGCCCGCGGCGCTCTTCGACCGCTGTCTGCACCGCAACGCGCGCCTCTCGGCCGGGGCCTGCTTCGACGGCAAGCTCGGCTGCCCGTACCACGGCTGGGTCTACGACCCGTCGGGCGCGTGCGTCGAGATTCCGTCACTCGGCCCTGATCAACGCGGCGCCATCCTCGACGCTGAAGGTCACGCCGAAGGTGGTCTGCAGCAGCGCCCCTGCGACGTGGGCCGCGTGCGCAGCTTCGCGACGTGTGAGCAGGACGGGCTCGTCTTCGTGTTCATGGGCGACGACGTCAGCGCCGCGCGCCGCCCACCGTTCCGCGTGCCGAAGCACGGCGAAGCGGGGTGGACCGTCTATTTCATGGTGACGCGCTTCCCCAACGGCGTGACCAACCTCGTCGAGAACTTCATGGACGTGCCGCACACGGTGTTCGTGCATCGCGGCTGGTTCCGCACGCGCAAGCTGCGGCAGGTGCCCGCCACCGTCGCGCGCACCGACGGCGAAGTGCTCGTGACCTACGAGCAACAACACGACGAGCTCACTGGCGCCGGCTTCTTGATGAACCCCACCGGCGAGCCGATGACGCACACTGATCACTTCATCGCGCCCAACGTCACGCGCGTCGACTACCTCTGGGGTCAACGCAGCGGCTACGTCATCAGCAGCCAGGTCACGCCCATCAGCGCGATGGACTCGCTGGTCTTCACGTCCATCTCGTATCGCTTGCCCGTTGACCTGCCGCGCAGCCTCGTGGCCCGCGCGTTACGCCCGTTGATGAAGTGGTACACCACCCAGGTCATCACGCAGGACGTCGACATCATGCGCATTCAACGCGAGGGCCTCACGCACGCGCCCGGCGCGCTCGAGTTCACGAGCACCGAAGCCGACTTGCTCCACGCAGACATCGAAGCGGTGCGCGGCTGGCTGCGAATGGGTGCTGAATCACCCGGTCCAGAAGTGACCTCACGGCGCATCTCGTTCTGGATTTGATCAACGCGTGTCACTCACGCGGGTGGGGAAGTTCATACATTTGCAAGTTGCTGCGGACTCCCCACAATGCGCGCCGCTTCAGGAAAAAACTGAATCCCGGACGTGGGGGGTACATGAGAATCGTTGGTTGGCTGTTGGCAGTTGGTGTCGCGACTTCTTCTGTCGCGTTGGCGCAGACGGCGTTGCCCACGGCGGGAACAGATCGCCTGGTGCTCGTGCCCGGTTCGGGTCCAGTCGTTGGTGGTGATGCCACCACGCTCGACGCTGGCCGCTTCCGCATCGCGCTCGCGGCTCATTACGAACGCAACCCGCTGCTCCTCACGTCGACCGACGCGTCGGGCAACCGCACCGTCAACGAGATCATCGGCCATCGCGTGCAGGCGCACCTGCTCGTCGGCATCGGCATTCTCGAGTGGCTCGACATTCAGCTGCAGGCGCCGCTCACCGTGTTCCAGACGGGCCAGAACCTCTCGGGGCTCGGGCTCGCGCAGCCGCAGGCCTTCGGTGTCGGCTCGCCCGTCATCGGTCTGCGCGCGGGCATTCTCTCCACGCGGCGCAACGCGCCCATCGACCTCGCCGTGCAGCTCGGTGTCGCGCTGCCGCTCGGCACGCCGGGCGCGCTGACGGGCGGTCGCCTCGCCGCGCTGCCGTCGATTCACCTCGGTCGCAGCTTCGACTTCGTGCACCTCGCGGCGTCCGTCGGCGGCGCCATCGAGCCGCAGCTCGCGCTCGGCTCGCAGACCATCGGCAGCGGCCTCGAGGTCAACGGCCTTTTGGGCGTGGGTAAGGACTTCCGCGCGGAGCTCATCTCCCGCAACTTCTTCTCGCTCGCGGGCGCTCCGGCCACGGGCGAGCTGCTCATCGGTGGGCGCATCCTCGCGGCGGCGCCTGTCGATTTCTTCCTGCACGGTGGCCCGTCGTTCGGCAACGCGCCCGGCGCGCCGGCCTTCCGCATCATCGGCGGCATCGGCGTCGGCAACGCGTACGAGAAGCCGAAGCCCGTCGACCCCTGCACGCTGCCTTCGCACACGCCCGAGCAGTGCCCGCTGCTCGACGACGACAAAGACGGCGTGGCCAACGGCGTCGACCGCTGCGCGTTGGACCCTGAAGACATCGACGGCTTCGAAGACGCCGACGGTTGCCCCGAGGCCGACAACGACAAGGACGGCATCGTCGACTCGGCGGACAAGTGCCGCGATGTGGCGGGCGTCGCCGAGTACGAAGGCTGCCCTGTTCCCGACGCCGACAAGGACGGCGTGCTCGACGCCAACGACAAGTGCCCGAACGAAGCCGGCCCCGCCAACCGCCAGGGCTGCCCGTTCCGCGACGGCGACGGCGACGGCATCGAAGACTCGGTCGACCAGTGCCCGACGGAAGCCGGCATCCCCGAGCTGCGCGGCTGCCCGGCGCGCGATCGCGACGGCGACGAAGTGGCCGACCACCTCGACAACTGCCCCGACGAGAAGGGCGTGAAGGAGAACCAGGGCTGCCCGAAGAAGAAGAAGCAGCTGGTCGTCATCACCGCCGAGCGCCTCGTCATCAAGGACAAGGTGTACTTCGCCACCGGCAAGTCGACGATTCTCGCCAAGTCGTTCCCGCTGCTCGAACAGGTCGCGGAGGTCATCAAGGGCCACCCCGAGTTGCTGCACGTCATCGTCGAAGGCCACACCGACAGCGTCGGCAAGGCCGAGACCAACCGGAAGCTGTCGCAAGATCGCGCGAACTCCGTGATGGCGTACCTCGTGAAGAAGGGCGTGTCGGCCGACCGGCTCGCCGCGCGCGGCTACGGGCCGGATCGCCCCGCCGCTGACAACTCCACGCCCGCGGGCCGTGAGCAGAACCGCCGCGTCGAGTTCGTCTTGCCCAACACCGAGAAGGAAGGAGGTGCGCCGTGAAGCGTGCCATTGGAATGAAGTCGTGGAGCGTGGTGGCGATGTTGGCGCTGGTGGTGTCGTGCAACCAGGGCGCGCCGCCGGTCCCGCAAGGTGTGGGCGTGCAGCGCGAGAGCGTGGTGAGCAACTTCGCCACGGGCTCGCTCATCATCCCGATGGACAACAGCTTCCAGAACGCCGGCATGCTGCGGGCGTACGGTCTGGCGTTCGCGCTGCTGAAGGCCGGCGTGCCGGTGCACTGGGCCGTGAAGAGCGGCAAGACCGCGTCGATGCCCGTCGATTTCTCGGCGGCCACGCGCAACATCGTGACGATGACGGCCAACGCCAACGCGATGTACCGCGGCGGCCCGTTCGTCATCGACGCGGCTGACGCGGCGACGGCGCGGCCCATCATCAACGCGTGGCTGGTCACCAACCCCACCGTGGTCGTGCACGAAGCGACGGCGGGCTTCAGCGCCGACATCACCGAGGTGCTGCGCGCGGCGCCGCGCATCGGCGTGTTCCTCGACGGCAACGAAGACATCGCCTTCAACGTGCTGAACGCCGCCGGCATCCCCGACTCGGCGAACGTCGCGTGGCCCACCACGCAGGCGTCGAGCTACCCGGGCCGCGTCGACATCATCAACGCCGCGCAGATCGCCGGCCCCTCGACGGGCAGCGGCAGCGACGGCGTCTTGCTGCGCGCCGACGGCACGCCCGCGTTCCACTTCCTCATCTCGATGCACTACGACGCGCCGAGCGCAGAGGTGGTGCGTGAAGTGCGTCAGTGGCTCGACGCGTCGGCGCTCTCGCACGCGTACATGCAGTGCACCGCGGCCACCGCGTTCGAGAACCACACCAACGGTCGCTTCCTCACCACGCAGGGCATCACGCAGGAGTTCGACACGTCTTGTCTGCTCATCATCTGCACCACGACCGCGCGCGACGCGCCGAACCCCGTCACCAACCGCTTCGTCGACGACCTGTTCAACCAGTACGACGGCACGCTCACCATCGACGTCGGCGCGCTGCAGTCCATCGGGCTGGCCAACAACAGCGCGCTCCGCAGCGGTACGCGCGTGCTGCTGGCGCGCAACGCGTCGGGCACCGAGCGCATCGCGTTCATGCGCGGCTACCTCGATGGCAACACCGCCAATGGTCAGGTCAGCTACCTCGCCGGTCACGACTACTCGACGCAGCAGCCCATCAGCAGCAACCCGCTCACCAACGGCGCGCGCCTGCTGCTCAACTCGATGCTGGCCTCGAGCCTCACCACGGTCGCCGCGCAGCCCAACGTGACGGTGACGGTGACGGGCCCGGCGTTGACCAACAGCAACTCCATCACCTGGACCATCAACTACGCGAACACCGGCATGGGCGTGGCTGACTCGGCCACCATCACCGACGTGTTGCCCGCGGGCGTGACGTTCGTGTCGGCCAGCGGCGGCGGCACCAACAACGCGGGCACGGTGACGTGGCAGCTGGGCGCGCTCTCGCCGGGCGAGACGGGCTCGGTGACAGTGACGGTCGCGGTCAACGCCGACGGCACCTACGCCAACCAGGCGACGCTGGACTACCGCGTGGGCCTCACGCCGCGCTCGGTCACCAGCGCTGCGTTCTCGACGGTGCGCGACACGGTGGCGCCCGACACCAGCTTCAACTCGACGCCGCAGACGCTGACCAACGCGACCAGCGCGGCCTTCACGTTCTCGTCAGGCGACACCGGCGCGACGTTCCAGTGCAGCCTCGACGGCGCGACCTTCACGGCGTGCACGTCGCCGCAGAACCTCGCGTCAGTGGCTGAAGGCACGCACACCTTCCAGGTGCGCGCGGTCGACGCGGCCGGCAACGTGGACCCCACGCCGGCCAGCTTCACGTGGACGGTCGACACCACGCCGCCTGCGGCGCCGACCATCACCTCGCCGGGCGTGGGTGACACCACCACCGGCCAGCCCACCATCAGCGGCATCGCGGAGCCGGGCGCTACCGTCGCCATCACCATCACGCCGGGTGGCATCGCGACGACGGTGATGGCTGACGCAGTGACGGGCGCGTGGTCGTTCACGGTGCCGATGGGCCAGGCGCTGTCGAACGGCCCCCACACCGTCACGGCGCAGGCCACCGACGGCGCGGGCAACCAGGGGCCGGCCACCAACCGCGCGTTCACCGTCGACAACACGGTGCCGCCGTCGCCGGTCATCAGCGCGCCTGCCAACGGCGCTTCGCTCAGCGACTCGACGCCGGTCATCAGCGGTACCGCGTTGCCGGGCGCGACGGTGCACCTCTTCGTCGATGGCGCGCCGTTGACGACGGTGGTGGCCGACGGCTCGGGCAACTGGTCGCACACGCCGGCGGCGCCGCTGGCTGAAGGCGATCGCGTCATCTCGGCGCGTCAGCAGGTGACGCCGTCGCCGACGCAGAGCGCGCCGGCCACGGTGACGGTCACCATCGACACGGTGGCGCCCGTGGCGCCGGTCATCACCGCGCCGACGGAAGGGCAGCGCGTCAACAGCGCGTCGCCGGTGGTGCGCGGCACGGCCGAGCCCGGCGCGACGGTGCTGGTGTCTGTCGACAGCGGTGCTGACATCAGCACCACCGCCGACGCGACGGGCGCGTGGAGCGTCACGCTCAGCGGCCTCACCGAGGGCCCGCACTCCGTGGTGGCCGCGCAGGTCGACCTCGCGAGCAACGCGGGGCCTGACTCGGCGCCGCGCAACTTCGTCGTCGACCTGACGGCGCCGGCTGCGCCGGTCATCACGTCGCCCACCAGCGGCTCGGCCACCAGCGACACCACGCCGACGTTGTCGGGCACGGCCGAGCCGGGCTCGACGGTGCAGGTGTTCGTCGACAACCAGCTCGTGGGGACGGCGACGGCCGATGGTTCCGGCAACTGGTCGCACACGCTGGGCACCGCGCTGCCTGAAGGCCAGCACGAGCTCACCACGCGCGCTGTCGACGTCGCCGGCAACCAGTCGCCGCCCTCGATGCCTGTCACCGTGCGCGTCGACACGACGGCGCCCGCGGCGCCAGTCATCACGTCGCCCACCATGGGCTCGGCGACGGCTGACTCGACGCCCACCATCTCGGGCACCACCGAGCCTGGGGCCACCGTCGCGGTCGTCATCGACGGCGCCGCGCCCGTGACGGTGACGGCCGACGCGTCGGGCGTGTGGACGTACAGCCCGCCGACCGCGCTTACGGAAGGCACGCACAGCGTCAGCGCCACGGCGACCGACACCGCTGGCAACGTCGGCATGGCGAGCCCGACGGTGAACTTCTCGGTCGACACCATGGCGCCGGGCGCGCCGGTCATCACGTCACCGATGAACAACGCGATGACCACCACCACGCCGACGTTCTCCGGCACGGCGGAAGCGGGGTCGCTGGTGTCCATCATCATCGACGGCATGACCGCCGCGACGGTGCTGGCCGACGGCAGCGGCAACTGGCTCTACGTGCCGGGCGCGCCGATTCCTGACGGAGCGCACACCGTCACCGCCGTGGCCACGGACAGCGCGGGCAACCAGAGCGCGCAGACGATGCCGTTGATCAACTTCACGACGTCGAGCGGTTCGTCGGACGGCGGCACCGACGGCGGAATGGACGGTGGCACCGGTGGTGGCGGGGGCTCCGATGACGGTGGCACGGGCGGTGGCAGCGGCACGGGCGGTGGCTCCGCGACGGGTGGCGGGTCGGCGACCGGCGGCGGCTCCGCGACGGGCGGTGGCTCTGCGACGGGCGGCGGCTCGGCGACGGGCGGCGGCTCGGCGACGGGCGGTGGCTCGGCGACGGGTGGCGGCTCTGCGACGGGCGGCGGCTCTGCGACGGGCGGCGGCTCTGCGACGGGCGGTGGCTCGGCAACGGGCGGTGGCTCGGGCGACGCCGATGGTGGCGTCACCTACGAGTACGTCGGCGGCGGCTGTGGCTGCAGCACGACGAGCCCTGACGTCGCGGTCTACGCGCTGCTGGGTCTCGCAGCGCTGGCGCGTCGTCGCCGCAAGAGCTGAAGCCACGCTCGCGAAATCCCCTCTCCCCATCGGGGAGAGGGTCAGGGTGAGGGGCCAACGCGCTACGGCCTGAACTTCTCCGGCTCGAGGCCGTGCGTCTCGAGCAGGCGGTACAAGTAGCTGCGCGCGATGCCGGCTTCACGCGCCACCGCCGACGCCGAGCCCTTGTGCTTCTCGAGCAGCGCCTCGAGGTAGCTCCGCTCGAAGGCCGCCAGCGCCTTGTCGCGCGCCGCGTGGAAGTCCTCCGCGGGTGACGACGGCTGCGGCGTCATCGGCGAAGGCGCCTCGCCGAGCGTCACCGCGCGCTCCACGGCGTTCTTGAGCTCGCGCACATTCCCCGGCCACCGCCACGCGCTCAGCGCCGACAACGCCGCCGGGGTGAGCGGCGCGTGCGCACTCGCAAGCCGCGCGAAGTGCTGCGCCAACACCGGCACGTCATCGAGGCGCTCTCGCAGCGGCGGCACCTCCAACACGATGGACGCGAGGCGGAAGTAGAGGTCGCTGCGGAACTTCCCGGCCTTCACCAGCTGCGGCAGGTCTGCGGTCGTCGCCGCGAGCACGCGGAAGTCGACGCTGCGCACCTTGCCTTCTCCCACGCGTTGAATGGTGCGCGTCTCGAGCACGCGCAGCAGCACCGGCTGCAGCTCGAGCGGCAGCGCAGCGACCTCGTCGAGGAACAACGTCCCACCGTCGGCCGCGCTGACGAGGCCCTCGGCGTCGCGCACCGCGCCGGTGAACGCCCCGCGCACGTGGCCGAACAACACCGACTGCACCAGCGTCGGCGTCAACGCCGCGCAGTCGACGGTGACGAAGGCCTTCTCGGCGCGCGGCGAGCGCTCGTGCAGCGTTCGCGCGACCAGCTCCTTGCCCACGCCGGTCTCACCGCGCACCAGACACGACGCGTCGGTCGGCGCGACCTGCTCCATCAGCGTGAAGAGCCGCCGCATGGCCGTCGACCGCCCGAGCAGCCCGCCGAGTTGCTGCAGCTCGCTCAACACGCCCGCGCGCAGCATCGGCAGCACCGCCAGCGTCGTCGCGCCGAGGTCGACGCTGGCGCCCAGCGGGACGTCCAACGTGGTGAAGCGGGCGCCGAGGTAGCGCGTGCCGTTCTTCGAGCCGAGGTCGCGCACACGCACTCGCGTACCGACCAGCTCGACGCTCAGGTGTCGTCGCGACACACCGGTGTCGGTCAGTTGCAGCGCACAGTCGGGGTGACTGCCGACGAGCGCCGTACCGTCGCGCACCTCAAGCGCCTTCCCCGCGTCGGGGCCCGACAAGACGAGCAGCCGCGCGGGCAAGGGCGCGTGAGACAGCAAGCTCGAGTCGAGCGTGTCAGTGCGTTCATCCATGAATCGCGACGGACGTTAGCCGCAACAGGGTGCCACTCCCTCACACCTCATCGCAGACGTGACGCCCTGCGGTGCGACTTCGCGCGTGCGACGTTCGCCGCTTCGGGTCACAGTGGCGTCCTCAATGGCGGTGCCGGGTCTCAAGTCTTCCATCGAGCTCCTCGACGACGAGCGTGGCGTGCGCCTGCTGGACGCGGCGACGGGTGCGGCGCTCACGCTGAGCGAAGTCGAAGCGACGATGCTGCGCGCGTGGGACGGCGTGACGTCTGCTTCCGGTTTGTCGGACCTCGTCTTGCTCCAGGGCGTCAGCGTCGAGCCGCGGCAGGTCGAGCAGTTCTTCGCGCGGCTGCAGCGCTCCGGGTTGTTGGCGTCGACGGCGCCCGAGGTGATTCCTTCCGTCGGCGCGCCGGCGGGAGAAGAGCAGGAAGAGGACCTCGCGCCGGTGCTGCGCGGCGACCTCGTCATCACGCCTTCGAAGACGTCGCGCGGAACGCTCGACGTGAAAGACCCGCAGCGCGAGCGCTCGTTCACGCTCTACGACTTCGAGGTCTCCATCGCGCGCATGCTCGATGGTCGACGCACGCTGGGCGAGGTTATCGTCGCCGCCAACCGCCTCGGCATCCCCGCGACGCTGGCGACGCTGCGCACGTTCCTGCAGCAGCTGCGCGCGTACCAGTTCATCGACGAGACGGCGGGCGGCGACGCAGAGACCACCTGGGCGCCGCGCAAGCAGTGGACGGTTGAAGTGCGCGAGCTGTACCAGAGCGCCCTGCGGCAGATGCGCCTGGGCCGTTTCGATGAGGCGCGCAGCTACGTCGAGGCGATGGCCGCAGCAGACCCTGACAACGCCGAGGCCGCGGCGCTGCGTCAACGCATCGACGCCGAAGCGCTCGGGTCGGGTGAGTTGTTGGTGCCGTTCAACGACCTGCACACGCCTGTGTCGACGGCCGCCGTGAAGCTGGAAGGGCCCGACCCGACCGCGTCTCCGGCGAGCCCGCCCACCACGCCGTATGGCCTCGCTGCGGCGGAGCCGTTCAAGCCCATCAGCCTCCAGACGACGCCGTACGGCTCTTCGCCCGAGTGGCCGGCGGTGCCTGCCGCGCCCGCACCGCTGTCGGCGCCCATCGCGCCCATCGCGCCCATCAGCCTCAAGACGACGCCGTACGGCTCGGCGCCCGAGTGGCCTGCGGTGCCGGCGGCCGCAGTGCCGCTGACCGAGCCGCTCGCGCCTGTCGAGCTTGAGGCGACTGCAGACGCCGACGCGCCGCTGCCGTTGTCGGAGCCCGCGCCGCAGAGCTCTCCTCACGACGCGCTCGAGCCCGTCTCACTCGAGCTGCCGCGGCGGCGATCTCGCATCGCGCTGCCCAAGCCGATGGTGCCGCGCACGCCCGCGAGCGGCGCGCCGGTCGCCTCGCTGCTCTCCGAGCCTGCGCCGCAAGAGGCGGCGACCGACGACGCCACGGCGCCAGCGATGTGGCCCGACGCGGAAGGCCAGCCGCCCACCAGCGGAGATCCCTTCGCCAGCTTCGGCTTCCACTCGCAGCCTCCGTCCTCGGAGTCGCTGCCGCCGATGCCCAGCGGGCTCTACAAGACGGTGCCCGAAGACGCGGTGCCGACGGTGGCCACGCCTGCGCACGAAGCAGAGCCGGAGCTCGCGCTGCCGAAGCGACGCCTGTGGCCGGTGGCGCTGGTGGCGACGCTGGTGTTGGTGGTCGCCGCCGCGGTCTTGTTGCGGCCGGTGCCGACGACGTTGACGGTGCCATGCGCGCTGCGCGTCGAGGTGGTGGGCGACGCCAAGGCGCCGCGCGAAGGTGTGGTGCGCGCGGCCGACGTGAAGCACGGTGACATCGTCGAGGCTGGCGCGGTGCTGGCGCGCCTCGAGTTCTCGTTGGACGACGCGCCCGCGGTGTTCGACGAGCGCATCGCGGCAGTTCAGCGCGAGCAGGCGCGGCTGCCCAAGCCGGTGCCCGCGAAGGTGAAGCGCGCGCGCACCGCGGTGAAGAAGGCCGAAGCGGCGGTGAAGACGGCAGAGAAGGGCAAGGCGCGGCTCACGGGCGCGAAGCTGGCGCTCGCAGAGAAGAAGGTCGCCGCGAAGCAGAAGCTGCTCGACCGCGCGCTGGCGTCGCTGGAGGCCGCCACACATGAGCTGCGTCGCGCCGAGCTCGAAGCGAAGGTGAAGACGCTGCGCGAAGAGAAGGCCGCCGCCAGCGCGCGCCGCGAGCGGTCGGCCATCGAGGCGCCCGTCGCCGGTGTGGTGCTGTTGCCCGCCGACTTCCCGGTGACGGTCTCGGAAGGTGGCGCGTTCGCGCAGCTCGCCGCGCCGCAGTTGCGCGTGGTGCCCGAGCAGCCGGTGCCCGCCGACGTCACGAGCGGGGAGCTCCACATCGGCCCCGCGACCTCGCCGCTGGCGCTGCAGCGCAAAGGCGACGCGGTCGGCGTGGTGCTCTTCAAGCCGGAGTTGCTCGACGCGAAGGCGACGCTGACGGTCTCCAGCGGCACGAAGCCGTGGGTGCTGACGCTGAAGTGACCAGGAGCTGCAGCGCTTCGAGGGTGGTGGGCGGTTCATTCGCCCATCAGCTCGGCGGACGCAGGGCGGCCCCGCGGCACGCCGCGAGTTCCACTCAGGTCGCAACAGGTGTCGGAGGTGGACGCAGGTTTTCGAACCAGTGTCTCCAGTGTGCTTGAGAGAGTAGTTGACTACCTCCTCAAGTACATTGGGACCACGGGTCAGAAATCGCGGGCGCGCCCGGGAGGCACTTTCCACGCAACTGTACGCAGCGTGTCCGTGGCCGCGGGGCTCATGCGGGCTGGGCTCGGCGCTGGACCAACCACCGACCGCGCCCGTTGTCGGCCAGCCGTGACTCCGGACCATCGAGCACATCGAGCAGCCACACGCCTGCGGCACGAAGCCCGGAGTGACTACACGCCGATGTCGGCGAAGGCCTCCGGCGCGCGCAGCGTGAAGACGGTCAGCTCAGGCTCGGAGCCGTGGTGCAGGGAGTCGTGGCTGCGGCCGAAGCCCAGCCCGCGGTTCACGTAGAGCAGGTTGCCGTTCACGTCGTACCGCCCGCGGATGTACGGCTGGCCGAACGCCTTCGACAGCGCGTCGGTGATGGGCGGAATGACGATCTGCCCGCCGTGCGTGTGGCCTGCGATGGCGAACAGGCCCGCATCGCGCGGCAGCTTCCGCACGGTGATGGGGTTGTGCGTCAGCACCAGCTGCGAACCTGTGACGCCAGCGAGCGATGTCGTCACGTCGTCGTGACCCGTGCCGCCGTCATCGATGCCCACGACGGAGAAGTCGACGCCGCGCAGTCGCAGCACCGTGTGTTGGTTGCGCAGCAGCGCGTAGCCAGCGCGCTCGACGGACTGCGTGACGCCGCGCGCGTCGACGAAGTGGTCGTGGTTGCCCAGCACCGCGAGGGTCGGCGCTTCGATGCCGGCGAGCTGGCTGGCGACCAACGGCAGCGGCTTCTTCGAGTAGGTGACGAAGTCGCCGGTGAGCGCCACGAGGTCGGGGTTGGCGGCGTTGAGCGCAGCGATGGCGCCCGTGACGCGGCGCTCGGGTGTCATGGCGCCGATGTGCAGGTCTGAGAGCTGAGCGACGCGCAGCCCGTCGTGTGCGGGGTCGAGCCCGGGCACCACGACCTCCACGAACGTCTCTTCGAAGCCGTCGGCGTTCCGTGCGGCGTGTGCGACGACTGAAGTGATGCCTCCCAGCACCAACGCGCGGCGTGTCAGTGACATGGCGCGTTGGTTGCCGTCGCGCGGGAAGGCGATCCACGACCGCTGTTTTTTCGTCACCCGACCACCAGCAGCGGCGCTTCGGCCTGGCGCACGCTGAACGTCATCACCGCCGCCAGCACGTCACGTCGGTCCACTTCACCGCGCACCAGCGCCAGCACCGTCACCTTCGACCCCGACGACCGCACCACGCTGCACTGCAGCGCCAGCGATTCATTCGCCGCGACCGCGCGCAGCACCGAGAGGCTCTGCACCTCGGCGAGCGTCACCGCGCCGCCCGCGAAGCCCTGCGCCGACA
>CAYWON010000039.1:0-44758 GCA_964459885.1 uncultured Archangium sp. | reverse complement strand
CACCCCAGACGACCCTCATAAAATTGAAGTGCCGCGGCAAGTCGTTTCATGTGGGTTACAAACTACATTGCTCCGGAACGTTACGGCTGAAACTATTCCCGAACCAGCCAGTTGATCGGCGGGTATTGGGGGTCGTCTTTGACTCGTCTTCGCAGCACGGAAGACGCGGGGCGCCGACGGGTGGCGGCAACAGTTCGGGGAGAAACACCTTGGTGATTCGTCGTCTGGCCCTCGTGGTCGTCGTGGTGTTGGCGTCGTGTGCGGAGCCGGTCCCCAAGAAGCTCGAATCGGGCTTCTCGATGGCGGACGACTCGCTGCCGTTCGCGAACTTCGCGGGTGGCTACCTCGACTCGAGCATGGACGCGGAGCTCGCGCGCCGCATGTTCGGCGACGTGGTCTGCAAGGAAGGCAGCTCACCGTGTGAGCTGACGCAGCCCGCGCAGGGCTTCGTGAACAAGGCCAACCGCGCCATGAGCGGCGGTCGGTGTGAAGGCTTCGCGGTCGCTGCGTCGCTGATGCAGGCCGGGAAGATCTCCGCCGCCGATTTCGGAGGCGCCTCGGGTCGCGACCTCAAGCTTGAAGAGAACACCGCGCTGCAGCGCGAGCTCGCGTACTGGTTCGCGACGCAGCTGCACCCCGTGGTGACCGAGAACACGCACGGCTACATGGCGAACGAAGTGATGCCGCACCTCGTGGACGCGCTGAAGGCGGACGCGACGGAGCGGGTGCGCATCGGCATGGTGAAGAAGCAGGGCGGGAAGGTCACCGGCGGCCACGCGGTGACGCCCATCGCGTTCTACGCCGACAGCGCGAACGAAGGCGTCTACCTGCTGCGCGTGTACGACAACAACGTGCCCGACGCCGAGCGCACGCTGAAGATCGACACCAAGAACAACCGCTGGGAATACGAGGCGGCCGAGAACCCCACCAAGCGCTCGAGCCTCTATTACGGCGACGACTCGAACCAGAACCCGCTGTACTTCGCGCCTGTCTTCTCGCGCCTCGGCGAGCTGTCGTGCTTCTTCTGTGATGGGAACACCACGCAGGTCACCTCGCACGGCGGCGCGCAGGTCTCGTTCATCGACGGCGCGGTGGGGGTCATCGACGGGCTGTTGAAGGCGCAGCCGGGCAGCTCCGTGGCGCCGCAGTTCTCGGCCGAGAACGACCTCGAAGGCGCCAGCTTCGTCATCAACACCACGCGCACCGACCTCACCGTCGACATCCGCCCCGGCGACGACGGCACCTCCACCGACTCCGACAGCGCCGAGGTCGCCGTGCAGGGCGGCACCTTCGAGCACGTGCTGAGCAACCTGTCGCTGGTGGCGCTCGACCAGTTCGCCATCACCGAAGGTGGCCGCGCGGCGACGTTCTCGAACAACTCGCGCACCAGCCTCGCGCTGCAGAGCGAGACGCTCGTGCACGGCCGCACGGTCACGGTGCGCGCGGCGCTCGAGGGCGGGTCTGACAGCGTGGGCACGTCCATCGACGAGCAGGGCGTCGTGGTGATTGACGCCCGGGGCTCCACCGGCGCGTCGGTGGTGGTGACGGTCACCACGCAGGCCGCAGACGGCGGCACGGTGTCGGGCACGCTGGCCTACACCTCGGAAGGCGACAGCTCGGTCGGCACCAACGCTGAGCAGCTCGCGATGAACGGCACGCTCGAGGGCACGCTCAACAACAACGGCACCATGATGCCGCTCACCAACGCGTGTGAAGACGGCGTCATCTCGGGCACCGAGTCAGGCGTCGACTGCGGCGGCACGTGCATGACGAAGTGCGCGGGCGGCGAGACCTGCAACACGGGCGCTGACTGCATGTCGACGTTCTGCAACGGCACCACGCGCGTGTGCGTCGCCACGCAGTGCGAAGACGCCGTGAAGGCCGCCGACGAGAGCGACGTCGACTGCGGCGGCGCGTCGAGCTGCGCGCGTTGCGCCGTCGGCCAGGCCTGCACGAGCGCGCTCGACTGCACGGCGGGCCTCACCTGCGACGCCAACCAGTGCAAGGTGAGCCACGTGGTGTCGGTGGCCGTCAGCGGGCTGCCGTCGCTGGGGGTCGTCACAGTCACCAACGCCACCACGACCGAGGCGCTGACCTTCACCGCCAACGGCACGCAGGCCTTCCCGACGCGCGCGGTGGGCGCGTACTCGGTGTCGGTGACGGCGCAGCCCGCGAACGGCGACTGCGCGGTGACCAACGGCGTCGGCACCGCGACGGCTGACGTCACGTTGCAGGTGGTGTGCACGCCGAACTTCTCCATCGGTGGCACCCTCACCGGCCTGGCGAGCGGCCAGACGCTGACGCTCGAGAACAACGGCGGCGACGCGGTGACGCTGAGCGCCGACGGCCAGTTCGTGTTCCCCACGCGGCTGGTGGGCAGCTACCTCGTCACCGTGCAGACGCAGCCCGCGGGCCAGAGCTGCACCATCACCAACGAGAGCGGCACCGCGACGGCCGACGTCACCGACGTGCAGGTCACCTGCAGCTCGGGCTTCACCATCGGCGGCACCGTGACGGGCCTGACCGGCGGCGAGCAGCTCATCCTGCAGAACGGCGGCGACTTCTTGCCCATCTTCGGCGACGGGCCCTTCACCTTCGCGACGCAGGTCACCGGCGCCTACGCCGTCACCGTCGACTCGGGGCCGGCTGGCAAGGCGTGCTTCGTGACGAACGGCACGGGCACCGCCACCGCCAACGTCACCAACGTCGTCGTCACCTGTACGACGTCGGGCCTGCTCGACGGCACGTTCGGCACCATGGGCCGGTACGTCTCGTCGCAGAGCGCCGGCACCGACGTGTTGAAGACCGGCATCATCAACGTCGACAACACGATGGTCTTCGGTGGGCACCGCGCGGTGAGCGGCACCGACGACGACATGGTCATCGTGAAGTTGAACTACGACGGCACGCCCGACGGCACGTTCGGCTCCGGCGGCGTGGCGACCGTGAGCAACGGCGTCGCCCTGGAGTCGGTGCGCGGCGTGTTCCGCGACGGCACGGGCTACCTGGTGGTGGGCACGCTGCAGGGCAGCTTCTCGAGCAACCCCGACGTCGGCGTCGCGCGGCTCAACGCCGAGGGCACGCTCGACACCAACTTCGGCAGCAACGGCCTCTCGACGCACGACAACGGCGGCTGGGAATACGTCGAAGGCGTCGCGCGCGACAGCAGCGGTCGCCTGCTCGCCGTGGGCCGCACGTCTGCGACGGGCGCGGGGCCGCACGACCTCTTCATCATGCGCATGGGCGCTGACGGTGTCGTCGACGGCACGTTCGGCACGAGCGGGTGGACGACGTGGAACGGCGGCGGTGATGAGACGGCGCAGTCGATCGCCATCGACACCACCAGCTCCGACCTCGTGGTGCTGGGCAGCAACGGCGCCGACACCGTGGTGCTCAAGTTCCTCTCGAGCACCGGCGCGCTGTGGACGGGCTTCGGCACCGGCGGCGTCGCCACCGTCGACTTGAGCGGCGCTGGTCGCGGCGAGCAGGCCCAGCGGCTCGAGGTGCTCTCGACGGACCTCTACATCGTGGGCCGCGCCGACAACGCGACCAACTCCGACGTGGTGATGGCGAAGCTCGACGCTGCGGGCGGGCTCGACCCGACCTTCGGCGTCGGTGGCCGACTGCTCATCGACCGCGGCGGCAACGAGACGGCCTTCGCGCTGACGAGCGCGGGCAGTGGCAACTGGTACGTCGGCGGCAACGCGGGCACGGCGATGTTCATCGCGCGCGTCACCCCGGGCGGCACGCTCGACAGCACCTTCGCTGCGAACGGCGTCTTCGAGAACTCGTTCTCGAGCGCAGGGGTCGCCGCCTGCCTGCTGACCGACGTCACCTCCGACATCGTCGCGGTCGGCAGCGTCGGCGCCCCGGGCGCCGAAGACCTCGCCGTGGTGCGCATCAACCCGTGAACCGAGAGTTTCAAATGAGAATGCTCACGCGCGTCTTTGCTTGTTGCTCGGTCTTCTTGATGGCGTGCCCTGAACAAGAAGAAGGGCCGCCGCCCATCTTCAACGCCATCGACCCGTCGCTGCAGTGCCCGTCGGGCAAGGTGGGCTGGGACTTCAGCACCGGCGGCAACGAGACCGACGTCGTGCCCATCGCGGTGGGCAGCGAGATCAAGGTCGACGAGGTGAAGGTCGTCTGTGGCTCCGAGACGGCAAACCTCACGGCGTCGTTCCGCGCGGAGTGTGACAACACATCGGTGTGTCGGCGCCCGCTCGCGAGGGCGACGGACCCGTTCGTGTCCGACGCGTGCCCGCGCCGCAGCCTGACGCTCAAGTACCGCTGCGGCAACGAGCCGAAGGTCTACGACCTGTCGATGCCGCACTTCGCGTCGGCGGGTGCCGCGTGGGAGCTGATTGAGAAGACGCCGGCGAACGCGAAGACCGACGAGATCCTCCTGGCGTGCAGCGACGTCATCAACGTCAAGGGCTACTCGGTGCTGGGCACCAACGGGAGCTACTCGGCGGTCTTGAAAGACCGCAACCAGTGCAACGGGCTGCGGCGCTGCTACTCGAACAAGACCGCCGACCTCGGGAGGAACGGCTCAGGCAACGCGGCCACCAAGTACTACTACACGTGCGGCAGCAGCACGGAGGTGCGCGAGGCGAGCGCGAGCAACGCCGGCACCGGCACCCGCATCGACTATTCGTGCGCCGACACCGCCGACCAGACAGCGACCGAGCCGAACGCGGCCATCTACATGCACAGCGTCTCGTTCACCGCGGAGGTGGGCGCGCCCACCGCGGCCCTCACGCGGCTCAACCGCGATTTCAAGAGCAACTGCGAGGCGCGGCGCTCGTGCGAGGTGGGGCTCAACAAGAGCGAGTTCGGCGGGGCCATCGGCACGTTCAAGGTCGAGTACTGGTGCGGCACCAGCCGCGGCGTCACCGAGAAGAAGTACTTCCACACCAAGGAGCTCGACAGGGGTCGCACCAAGCTTGAGCTGCGCTGCGGTGGCCGCCTGAAGATCGTCGGCGCCGACCAGGCGTGGGTCGCGCAGCAGTGCCCCGACGGCGCGCGCGTCTGCTCGGTGCCGCCCAACCACCCCGACACCAGCATCAACTTCTTCTGCGAAGGCACGCAGGGCGCGATGGCCAACACGCAGGCCGTGTACCGCACCGAGAACTACGAACTGCAGCTGCGCGAGCGCAGCCTCGAGTGCCCGCTCAACAGCGCGCGCAGCGGCATCCAGCTCCTCAAGAACGACGCCAGCACGGTGGGCGACCCGCTCATCAACGACATCGCGGCGTGCAACAACAAGACGAGCTGCCTCATCGACCGCGGCGGCTCGACTCAATACACATACATCTGCTCGGGCACCAACGAGACAAAGACCTCGACGCCCTACTCACTCAACGGCCGGAACATGCTGTACATGGACTGTCGGCCGCGTCCGACCGTCACTGAGATCTCCGGCTGCGTCTCGTCGCCTGCCTCACAGCGGGCGTGCCTGCCGGTGCCTTCAGAGGGCTGCACTGTGGCGTTGACGGGCAGCAGCGCCAGCGCGGCGACGGTGCGCGCCTGCACCAGCGACATCAACGTCAAGTACACCTGCGGCAGCGACCCCGCGGTGCTGGTGCGCGCCGTGCCCCCCGGCTCGTTCCCCGCGTCCGCGTCGCCCGACGGCGGTGAGCTCGGTGTTGATGGCGGCTCGCTGTTCAACTTCACCGTCGAGTGCCCCTACGACCCGTCGCCCCGCCCCACGGCCAGCTCGAAGGCCTGCATTCCGCTCACGTGCCCCAAGAACACCAAGCGCAACGCGCAGATGGAGTGCGAGCAGGACAGCACCGTCGTCGTCTACCCGTTCCTCGGGTTGGTGCCCTTCTTCCGCGACCCGGCCAACTGGCAGGAGGTGTCTGAAATCAAGGAAGGCTTCCCATACATCAAGACCATCGGCATGGTGTACTCGGGCACGCCCGCGGTCACCCAATCACAGACAGGTTTGATGTGGGCGTATGACGTCTTCAAGAAGAAGAACGGCACCGGCCAGGAGGTCTTTGGTTTCCGCTGCATCGTGTCGACGCCGACGGTGAACTGGGCCAACGGCACCTACGCGGCGCTGGGCGATTGGCAGAGCAACCAGGCCAGCGTGCTGCCGTCCACCTGCTTCAACGCGCCGTACGGCGACGTGAACAGCTCCTGGTACCACGGCTCGCGCTTCGCGGGCGTCAACGAGCAGACCTTCCGCAACGAGTACAACCTGCTGCGCACCATGGTGGTCGGTAACTTCGACACCAAGGGCAAGGCCATCGAGTCGTGGCGCAACGCGCCCAACCCCATCGGCTTCTTCTACACACCGGCGACCGGCTACGTGAACCAGCTGGGGTACTTCGCGCAGCAGTCCGACTTCCGCTACCAGAAGGCCTTCCGCTTCGTCGACAGCACGCAGATCGAGCTCAAGGCCGTCAGCGGCAAGCTCGACCAGCCGCCGCTGGAGATCAACGCCGAGAGCTTCACCAAGCCGCCGGCGCTGCAGATGAACTTCAACTGGGCCCTGCTGGGTGACTCGCCGATGCACCCGCACTCGCCCAACACGCGGCTGCGCAACACCGACCGCACGTCGCTCAAGTACCTCAACCCGCGCGCGTCGCTGGAGATCGCCAAGGAGAACGGCGCGACCAACAAGTGGACCGCTGACAACATGGCGGTGCTGGGCGCCGTCGGCATCTCGGGCGGCAACCCGCAGGAACAGGTCGAGCGCATCACGCTGCCCATCAACCCCGAGGTCTTGAAGCGCATCATGTCGGTGAAGGGCACCGGCGCGAACCAGCTCGCCAACGGGTGGATGAACAACCGCATCGAGGTGAACAGCGTGTTCCACGCGCGCGTGTGCATCGACTTCGATGGCATCGCGCGCACGCCGGGCCAGACCGACATCGACAACAAGTTCATCAGCGCGCAGGTCAACGGCACCACCTACAAGCTGGGCGTCACCAAGCGCTGCACCGCTGAGTTCCCGTTCACCGTCATCCGTGACCTCTTCACCCGCCCCGTGCTGCCGGTGAACGAGGTCGAGCGCGGCATCGACCAGGGCACCACCGCGGCGCAGGGCGCTGAGAAGGTGGCGTCCAACTCCGACCAGGCCAGCCAGCAGGGTTGCCGCAAGCAGTGCACCGTGAACGCCGACTGCGGCGCGGGCGGCATGTGCAGCAGCGGCTACTGCTCGCAGACGACCGAGAACGTCGAGTGCAGCAGCGGCTACCGCGCGGGCTCCACCACCGGCGGCTCGATGGGCTTCGGCCGGTCCATCTTCTCCGCGCAGAGCAGCGGCTCGACCAACTCGATGAACCGCACGTCGACGGCCAGCAACCGCAGCAACGTCGAGCTGATGAGCTACAACCTGCTCGCTTCCGACGAAGAGCAGGCCGGCCAGACGGTGGTCGGCACGACGCGCAAGGAGGTCCGCATCAGCCTCGCGCGCATCTGGTCGTCGGTCGCCACCATCGCCGACAAGATGAGCAAGAAGAAAACGGCGCCGGTGCGCACCTGGTACAAGCCCGCGGTGATGAAGCCGCGGGGTACGGAGAACACCCTCCCCGGCATCGCGTTCGGCATCAGCAAGGACGCGCCCATCTTCGCCGGCCCCGTGTATCTGCAAGGCGAGTTCAGCCTGTCGGTGGGCATCGGGTTCGACATCGTCCTCAAGTTCGTCACCGACACGCAGAAGCAGTCGAACATGAACAACCCGGCGTACCCGTGCCTGGGCACGACCGCGTGTCTGCAGCTGTCGACAGAGAACAAGACGTTCGTCGACGCCAACGAAGACTGCACGCTGAAGGGCGGGCGGCTGGTGCAGGCGCGCACCGCGACGGCGCTGACCGCTGCGCGCACCGCCGCCAGCAACAACAACATCTGGATTGGCGCGCAGGCCGCCCACGTCTTCGAAGACCCCACGTGCCGCGACCTGGCCGGCACCACCACCGCCGCTGGCCTCACGCAGGCCAACCTCTCCACGCGCCTCGCCAGCTGCAAGGCGGCCTCGGTCACCCAGTACCAGTGGATCTCGGGCGCGAACGCTGGCTTCACCGAGTCGTACCCGAACGGCACGCTCTTCAATCAGCGCGGTGACAACCACGGCTTCGGCACGGGCCTCACGTCCATCAACAACGACGACGGCTCGCCGCTGCCCGCGGGCGTGCTCTACAAGACCGACGGCAAGCTCGAGGCGCACCGCTCGTCGACCATGGTGGGCACGCTCAGCACGGGCGGCACCGTCACCACCGCGAAGTACGTCTGCGAATACCTGCCGGCGCGGGCCTACGTGATGAACGAAGTCACGCTGACGCCGGGCGTGGAGTTCTCGTTCGGCGCGGGCGCCGCCCTCTGCTGGCCGAGCACCGTCATCGGCGCCTGCCTCGCCGCGGAGCTGAAGTTCTTCACCGCGGGCATGAGCATCGAGATGGGGAACCGGTCGGTGAAGGTCTACGACACCGAGACCATCAGCGGCGTGCAGCCGCGCCTCACCATCGGCGGCAGCGGCACCGTCGGAAAGGCGGAGCTCTCGTTCCTCGCGGGCAACGTGGGCATCGAGATCCGCTTCATCATCGGCTCGAAGAACTTCAACATCGTCAGCTTCAACGGCATCGCCGGGTGGAGCACCACGCTGTGGGACACCACCGACCGCTTCGCTCGTTGAGCTCGAGGACCATCATGAGAAAACAACTCATCATCGGCGCAGTCGTGGCGAGCCTCGGCGCTGGCGCCTGGTACGCGTGGCAGACCCGTGAGACGGCGCCGACCACGCCGCCGGTGCCCGGCCCGCTCAGCGCGCTGGTGCCCGTCGCTGCGTCGCCGTCGACCGCAGAAGGCGACGGCGTGTGCGTGTTCACGCCCGGGTGGCGCGCGTCGTACGACTACCGCGGGCAGGTCGACTCGGTGATGTCCGTCGGCAGCCAGCCCGTGTCGGTCACGCAGGCCTTCGACGGCAAGCTGTCGATGGAAGTGCTCGAAGAGACGCCGGAACACGACTGGGTCGTGCTCGCGCAGTTCTCGTCGATGAACAAAGAGATCATCGACACGCACACCGCGCAGTTCGAAGCGCCCTTCCTCGTGAAGCTCGGCTCGCGCTGTGACGTGCGCGGCTTCGCGCGGCTGGCCACCGTGCCCGAGCGCACCGCGCAGGCGCAGCAGGCGGCGATGCACGACCTCTTTGTCCGCTCGCCGACGACCGCTGGCGAGCCGATGACGTTCTCCAACGGCGTGGGCGTGGCGCGGGCGCAGTTCACCCGCAACGGCGACACGCTGACGCGCACGCTGAAGGGCTACGAGCAGGCGTGGCGCAGCAAGGCGCCGTTCCAGGTGACGATGAGCTCCGCGAGCGCCACCGTGGGTGACGGCTGGCTGCAGCGCTTCGAGAGCCGCGAGGGCATGGCCGGCGGCATGGTGCTGTCGGCCGTGCTGAACCTGACGCTGGAACGTGAGGCGACGCCCACCACCTCAGTGCAGCCGACAGCGAGCCGCGTCGTCACCGACTACGTGTGGGGCGATCTGCTCGGTGGCGATTTCCTCGCCGCGCGTACGGGCCTCGCCGCGCTGCCGGCGAGCGAGCGCCGCTTCGTCGAGCAGATGAAGAACGAGACGCTCGAGAGCACCTTCGAGGCGCTGGTGACGAAGGTCGACGCGAAGGCGAACATCGAAGACCAGTGGCACGAGGTCGCCGGCTTCCTCAACGGCCACCCCGAGCAGATCCCCGAGTTTGCGGCGGGCCTGCTGCAGGACGATTTCCCCGAGCAGGCCAAGGCCGTCAGCTACCTCGCGTTGGGCAAGACGGTGCACCCCGAGGCCCGCGACGTGCTGATGGGCCTGCGCAGTGAAGGCACGCTGCCGAAGATGGACCGCATGCGCGCCAGCGTCGCGCTCCTCGCCCGGAAAGACGTGGGCGGCGAGCTCGCCCGCGCGCTGCGCGACGACGCGCTCACCGGAGAGCCCACGCGGCCGGACACCACCGATGGCAACGCGCTGATGCACCTCGGCGCCCTCGCTGGCTTGCACCCCGGCGACGCCGAAGTGCAGGGCATCGCGAAGGACGCCATCACCCGCGCGCTCGCTGGCGCCAGCGGCAACCCGCCGGCGCTGACGTCGGTGTTCGGCGCGGTGGGCAACCTCGCCGACCCGTCGCTGCTGCGCACGCTCGAGGGCTACACCAGCGCCGACCTCGAGGTGCGCGTGCGCTTGCCGCGCGCGTTCCGTGGGTACCGCTACGCGGAGGTCGAGCCCATCTTGTTGTCGTGGCTCGCGAAAGAGACGAGCCCCGAGGTGAAGCAGGAGATCTTCAACGTGGTGCACCACCAGCTGGCCGACGCGCAGCGCACGGCGTCGGCGCAGATGGTGGGCGAAGCGCTCAAGCACCTCGCCATTCAGCCCACCGTGTTCTCGCGGCAGTCCATCATCCACATCATCGGGCCGACGAAGCGCGCAGTGCCGGTGGTGAAGACCGTGCTGATGGAACAGCTCGCAGTCGAGTTCCGCAACAAGTCGGGCCTCTATGGGCAGATCGCCAACTACCTCAGCCCTGAAGAGGTGAACCTCGCGCTCGCGCAGATGCCCGAGTTCGAGCACCAGTACGGCGTCGCGGCGCGCCAGGCCGCGTTGCAGGCCGCGCTCGACGCCGAACAGCGCGAGACGCAACCGGGTGGCGCCGCGAGCACGCGCCCGCTCGTTCCCGAGGCTGGAGGTATCGAATGAGGTCGCTGTGGTTGCTGGCTGCGTTGACGTTCGCCGCGTGCGCGGCCAAGCCGCCCACCGAGCCGCCGGTGGAAGAAGAAGAGGTGCCCTTCGACGGCGAGACGACGTCCAACCTCCCTGACTTCACCGATGGGGTCATCGACGCTGGCGCGAACAGCCCGGTCGATGCGGGCCCGGTGGTGGTGGAGACGCGGTGTTGTCAGCTGCACTTCGCGTTGACCCGCGCAGACGAGCCGCTGACCGCCACGGGCCGGCTCGTTGGCGAGGCGTTCCCCTTGAATGAGGGCATCTCACTCTCGAGCGCCGACGCGGGCTTCGCGGCCTCGGCGTGCGTGCCCATCAACACGTCGAGCTACTACTGGTTCGAGCTCGAGTGGCCGACCGACGACGCCGATGCGGGTGGCGTCGGGTTGGAAGACGGCGGCTTCCTGGTGCGCGTCGAGCGCTACGACGCCGACTCGCTGCACTACACGACGGGCACCGGCGTGCCGCGCAACTTCGTCCCCGCGGTCGCTGACTGCGCTGAGCTCGACGCGGGCACCGGGCCGTAGCGCTCGCCTTGTGAAGAAGTGCAGTGAGCCGGGCACGACGGTGACACCTTGTTACCTTCGCCCGCGCTCATGGTCCGCCGTGTCCTGAAAGTCCTCGTCGCCGTCTTGTTGGTCGCCGCTGCCGTCGTCCTCGCGCAGGCGTGGGAAGGCCTCGGCCGCCGCGCGTCAGGCGAGCGCCGCGCGCGCATGGAGTCGTCGCCGCAGTGGAAGAACGGCGGCTTCACCAACCCCGAGGAGATCGTCAACGACTGGGGCGCAATGGTGGAAGGGCTCACCCACGTGAGCGACGACGTCAGCCCGTCGTCACCGGTCGACGTGGTGAAGCCCGACCCCGCCGAGCTGCAGCGCGCGCCCGACAGCGGCCTGCGCATCACGTGGTTCGGTCACAGCTCGACGCTCATCGAGCTGGACGGCAAGCGCATCCTCACCGACCCGATGTGGAGCGAGCGCGCCGGGCCGCTCACGTGGGTCGGCCCGCAGCGCTACTTCCCCGTGTTGATTCCGTTGGACCAGCTCGGCCGCATCGACGCCGTCGTCATCAGCCACGACCACTACGACCACCTCGACCACCGCACCATCAAGGCCATGGCGGGGTGGAAGGACACGCTCTTCTTCGTGCCGCTCGGCGTGGGCGCGCACCTCGAATACTGGGGCGTGCCGCTCGCGCAGATTCGTGAGGTCGACTGGTGGGACGAGACGAAGCTGGGCGACGTCACCATCGCTTCGACGCCCGTGCGTCACGCGTCGGGCCGCGGCGTGCTGGACCGCGACTCGACGCTGTGGAGCGGCTGGGCCCTGGTCGGCCCGAAGCACCGCGTCTTCTTCTCGGGCGACACCGGGCTCTTCACCGCGCTCGAGACCATCGCCGACACGTACGGGCCGTTTGACGTCACGCTGTTCGAGGTCGGCCAGTACCACCGCGCGTGGCCCGACTGGCACCTGGGGCCCGAGCAGGCGGTGCTGGCGCACACCAAGCTGAAGGGCCGCGTCTTCTTTCCCATTCACTGGTCGCTGCTCTCGCTCGCCTACCACTCGTGGACCGAGCCGCTCGAGCGCGCCATCGCCGAGTCGAAGCGGCTCGAGGTCAGCATCGTGACGCCGCGGCCGGGCCAGCCGGTCGAGCCTGAGGTGTCGACACAGTTCGCGAAGTGGTGGCCTGACGTGAAGTTCCAACCGGTCGACGAGCACCGCATCAGCTCGAGCAACGTGAACTTCCGCGTCGCGCAGCCCTGACCGCGACGGCCTGAAAGGAAGCGGGCGCGCAGGCCTTCGCGGGCGCCCAACTCGTGGCGAGCCCTCCACACGCCACACGCCACAAGGCCGGCAGGCCTGTCGGCGTCGAGCACGCGAGCCGCTGCCTCGCGCTGCGGCCTCCATCAAGGCACGGGTGACGGGGCACCCCGCCCCGGTGACGACCTCGACGCACGTCAACCCGGAAGTCCCGCTACGCTGCCCGTTCTCTCCCGGGGGCTGTCCTGATGACTCGACGACTTCTTTTCTGCGCGCTCTGTGCGCTGGCGGCCGGCTGCAGCCTCGACCTCGACGTGCCGGAGCAACCGGCGGCGGGCGCCATCGCCGGCGTCGTCGACACCGCGCCCGACACCACCGGCGTCTCGCCCGTCGGCCTCACCGTCACCGTCATCGACAGCGACGGCCTGCGTCGCCCCGTCGTCACCGAAGCCGACGGCGGCTTCACCGCGCCCGGCCTCGCGCCCGGCCTCTACGCGCTCGAGAGCACCCCGCCCGGCTTCGCGCCGCTGGTCGTGCCCAACGTGCGCGTGCGCCCCGGCGCCACCACCGACGTCGGCGTCTTGTCACCCGTCTCGCTGCGCAACACGCCCGACGAAGGCCGACTCCTCGGCGTCGTCACCGCGCCGAGCGGCGCGCAGGTGTTGGGCGCTTCCGTCGAGTTCCTGCTGGCGCCGAACGACGACCGCATCGCCACCGTCATCGTCGGCTTCGACGGCGCGTTCAACGAGCGGCTGCCGCCCGGCACGTACCGGCTGCGCGCCACGCACCCCGACTTCGTCACCGCGGAGCTCGCCGACGTCACGCTGGCGCGTGGGCAGACGCGCGACCTCGTCAGCACGCCGCTGGTGCTGGGCCTCAACCCCGCCACGCTGAGCGGCGTCGTCTTGCGCGAGGTCGAAGGCGGCGCGCCGGTGCCAGCGCAGGCCGCGCTGGTGGTGTTGAGCAACGGCGCCACCACCGCCACCGACGCGACGGGCGCGTTCACGCTGCCGGGTCTGCCCGCCGGCGCGTTCACCTGGCGCGTGGAGCTCGCCAACCACTTCGACCCGTCTCCCGGCCGCGCCGTCACGCTGCGCGCCGGGCAGACCACCGACGCCGGCAGCGTCACCGTGTCGCTCGTGCGCGGCGTCATCGAAGGCACGGTGGAGCTGTCGGACCGCGCGCCCATCGACGTCGTCAGCGTCAGCGCCGTCAACACCGCCACGCAGCGCGGCTACGCGGCCGTCGTCTCGCCAGACCCCACGCAGCCGTGGCGCGGCAGCTTCAGCATCACCAACGTGCCGTCGGGCGCGTACGAAGTGCAGGCGCAGAAGGCGCGCTACAGCCGCGCGACCGCGAGCGTCACCGTCACCACCGGCAGCGTCGCCGCGGGCACCCTGGTCCTCGCGCTGCAGCAAGGCGACTTCCTCATCGACGACGCCGACACCACCAACACCGCCGGCTACACGCGCGAGCGCGCCGTCACGCTGCGCTTCACCGGCTTCCCCGCGACCGGCGTCACCGACTACCGCGTCAGCGAAGACCCGAACTTCCCCGACGCGGGCTTCGCGCCGTACACCGGCGTGCAGCAGCCCTACGCGCTGGCGTCGCCGGGCGACGGCACCAAGACGGTCTACGCGCAGTACCGCGACTCCAGCGGCTCGACGAGCCCGACGTTCCAGAACTCCATCGTGCTCGACACCGTGGCGCCGCCGCTGCCCACGCTGACGCTCGCGCACACCGGCACGCCCAACGGCGCGGTGCGCTTCTCGAAGGCCAACCAGGTGCTGCCGCTCACCATCGTCGCCGCCGACGACCGCGGCCTGGCCGGCATGCGCATCGCCGGCAGCAACGCCGTCGATGGCACCGGCGCGCTCGCCGTACCGAAAGAGCCGGTGCAGTCGCTCGACACGTTTACCCGCACCACGTCGGCCGACGGCGCGCAGACGGTGTACCTGCAGGTCGTCGACCACGCGGGCAACCTGAGCCCCATCGCGCAAGACACCATCATCGTCGACGCCACCGCGCCGGTGGTGAGTGCGGGGACGGTGACGATTCCCTTCCGCGCGCCGGCGACAGAGGCGGGCTTCACCAACACGCCCTTCGTCGACGTCAACCTCAACGCGACGCCGCAGCCGAACGGTGAAGCGCTGTACGTGAAGCTGGCCAACGGCAGCGGCCCGGAGCTCGACGCCGCGCTGTACTCGCAAGCGCGGCTCGTCTTCTCGTGGATTACGACGCCCACCGACGGCCTCAAGACCGTCTACGCCGTGCTGCAAGACAGCGCGGGCAACGTGAGCGCGGTGACGAGCGGCACCATCACGCTCGACACGGTGCCGCCGAGCCCCGTCGGCCTCACGCTGCAGTCGGGCCTCGTGCGCAGCGCGACCGCGCAGGTGACGGTGACCTCGTCGGCCACTGACCTCGCCACCACGCCGCTGTGGCTGTCTGACTCGCCGACGTTTACGGGCGCGCCCACGATGTTGCCGGGTGGCGCCGTCGACGTGCCGCTCACCACGGTGCCAGCGACGCCCGGCGTCTACCCGGCCACCGTGTACGCGCGCCTCCGCGACCGCGCGGGCAACACCACCGTCGTCTCGGCGCCGCTCACCGTCGACAGCGAGCCACCGACCGGCGGCATCACCGTCAGCGGCGCGCTCGCCGACGGCACGCCCGACGAGAGCCTCACCGCGACCACCTCGGTGACGGTCGACGCGCAGGGCGTCAACGGCGCCACCGGCTACCTGCTGGGCACCGACGCGCTGACGAGCTGCCCCGACCCGCTCACCGCGCCCGCCAACACGTACACCGCGATGCCGGGCTCGGGCCTCTTGCCCTTCACGCTGGGCGGCAGCGGGCTCAACCGCTTCGTGCGCGCGTGCTTCCGCGACGCCGCCGGCAACACGCTCGGCGCGAACGTCAGCGGCGCATGGCAGCCGGGCGACTCCATCCGCCTCGACAACGTGGCGCCTGCGGGCTGCACGTTCTCGCTCGCGGGCCGGAAGGTCGACGGCACGCCCGCCCCAGCCGGCAAGACCGCGCTCGAGGGCGTCGTCACCACGCTCAACTGCCCCGAGACGGGAATCGAAGGCGTGGTGCTCAACGGCGCGGCCACCTGCAGCCATACGCTCACCGGCTGGCGGCCGCTCGCGCAGCTCACCACGCTCACGCTGCCGCCCACCGACGGCACCAAGACCGTGTCGGCCTGCGTGCGCGACGACGCGCGCAACCTCGGCAACCTGCTGTCAGCCACGCTGCAGCTCGACACCACGCCGCCCAACGCCGCCGCGTCGACCGTGGAGTTCAACGACGGCCTCTATGTCTACGAAGAGACGCAGTTCAGCGGGCGCGGGCCCAACTACGCCGACGGTGGCCTGCCGCTGCGCCTCGCTGTCGAGACCGAGTGGGCCGACGCGACGGAGCTGGAGCTGACCGTGCGTGAAGGCCGCGGCCAGGAGGTCACCACGGTGTTCACGCCCACGGCGCCGATGACCGGCACCGTCACCGCGAAGCCGTCGGGGTTGATGGCGCAAGCGCAGCTGCTCGACGTGAGCGCGGTGGCCGGCGCCGGTGGCTCGGAGGTCGACGTGCGCCTCGTGTACCGCGACGACGTCGGCAACGCGACGCAGCCGCGCGACACCAGCGTCACCGTCGACATCGTGCGCCCCGAGCCGCCCGTGCTGACCGGCGTCACGCCCGGCAACCGCTCCGGCACGCTGTACTGGCTGCGCTCGCCGTCGTTCGACGTCGTGAACTACGAGACGGGCACGCAGCAGTCGGCCTTCGTGGTGAGCAACACGCTGCCGGCGAGCGCCAACAGCGGCCCGGCCACCGGCCTCGAGAACCAGCGCCAGTTCGACTTCGGGGTGCGCGCCGTCGACGGCGTCGGCAACCGGTCGGTGCCGTCGAACCTCATCAAGAGCCTCGTCGGCTGGCGCAGCTCGACGGTGCCCATCAACAGCATCTACCCGCTGCGGCCGCTGGACATCGCGGTGCGCGGCGACGACGTGTACCTCACGTTCTCCGAGCGCGACGCCGACGGCTTCACCGAGACCGGCAACGTGCGTATGGCGTACTCGCCGGACCGCGGTCGCACGTGGCAGCTCTCGACCGTCGACCCGGTCTTCGGCTGGAACCGCAAGGTCGCGCGCATCACCGTCAACGAGAGCCAGGTGGTGGTGGTGACCGTCGGGTCTGACCAGGACCCCGCGTCGTCGCCCCAGCCCTCGCGCGGCGAGGTGAAGATCTTCTCGTCGAGCAACGGCGTCACGTGGACCAAGTCGGTCGACACGAACCTGCCGACCACGGCGTACTGGGGTGAGGTCGGCGGCGGCGACGCGGTGGTGAACGGCGGCATCGCGCGCGCGCACTACGTCAGCGACCCCGGCACCACCAACGTGGTGAACGACATCTACGCGCTGGTGAACGGCAGCACCTACGCGTTCACGAGCAGCTACTACAACCACACCGACAGCGAGGCGATGAACGACCTCCGCGTGTGCTCCGGCAACTACCAGAAGGTGCTCATGTGGCGGCGCGCGAGCGATGTGATGTCGCTCACGCACCACTACGTGTTCGACGGCGACTTCGCGTCGGGTGAAGGCGGCCTCAGCACCGTGCACGGCAGCACCGTCGACGCCTTCGACCTCGCGTGCGCGTCGACGCCGTCTGCCAACAACGCGTACGTCGTGTTGCGCACCGGCACGACCATCAACTTCCGCGGGCGCGTCGGCACCAGCGTCACCTGGGCCGGCAACCTCACCAGCGAAGGCAACGCCGACCTCCGCTACCCGCCGCGCATTCACGCTGCGGGGCTGCGCGCGTTCTTCGTGTACCGGTCGACGACGCAGGGCGTGCGCCTGGGCATGGTGAACAGCAACGGCAACAGCCTCGACGTCACGCGGTGGACGCAGCTCGAGCCCAACCTGCAGCAGGGCCACTGGCCGGTCATCGGCGGCGACGGCGTCGACGACACGGTGCTGGCGTGGACCGATTCAGACGCGTCGACGTTGACGGTGCTGGTGCCCGAGCTGCCTGGCGTCACCGGCCGCGCGCTGCCCGGCATCGACACCGCGTCGCTCGCGTGGAGCGGCGGCGACAGCGAGTTCCTCGTGCGCACGTCAGACCAGTCGCCCACCCCCACGTTCAACCCGACGCAGTCGTACACGCTGGGCCTGCCGAGCTTCGAGGTGACGCAACCGGCAGACGAGCCGCTGTTCCATGAGATCTCCGCGCTCGACGCGCACGGCCAGGGCAGCGGTCAGGGTGAAATCTGGCAGGTCGCGCCGTTCGCCCTGCGCAGCATCTTCGCGGCGTCGTCGGTCGGCACCAGCGGCAGCAACACGGGCGGCGCCGCGGCGCACGACGACGCGGTGGTGGTGCTGCCTCCGTGGAACCTGCGCGCCGCGGGCGACTCGGACCTCACGCTGTACCGGTCCATCGACAAGGGCGTGAACTGGGCGGCGTGGCAGCCACCTGCAGCGGTCACCACCAGCACCGCGCGCGCGATGGACGGGGCCAGAGGCCGCGCCGTGCTCGCGTACCGCACGTCGACGTTGAACGGGCTGCGCGCGCGCATCTTCTCGTCGCTCACCGGCGCGTACCCGCCCGAAACGGTGCTGAACAACTCGTGGGCCACCAACCACGTCGCCGTGGGCACCGACCGCAACCTGAGCTTCGCGGTGGTGGCGTCCAGCGTGGCGACGGACCAAATCGGCGTGTGGTGGTCGAGCGACGGCGTCAGCTTCACGCAGCGCACGCCGCTCACCATTCCCGACGCGGCGACGTACGCCATCGAAGACGTCAGCGTCTGGCGCGTCGACCAGGCACGGCTCGTGGTCTCGTGGCGACAGACCGACGGCAACAACCAGCGCATCTACTACGCGGAGTCGACCAACTCGGGCACCAGCTTCGGAACGCCCGTGTTGCTGCGCTCAGGCAGCGCGGCGAGCTACGCCATCGGCACAGGCAGCATCACGCGTGGCGCGGGCAACGGCGCGTACAGCTGGCTGGGCTACGTGAGCCAGGCGAACACCACGCCGCCGCGCTCCGCCAACCTGTACCTGCTGGGCACCGGCATCGAGCACCCGGCGACGGCGACCAACTTCACCACCATCTTGTTGGACCAGGACCCCGTCCTTCAGGACGGCTTCGACGTCATGTCGACGCCGGAAGGGCACGTCGTCACGTACCACGCGTACAACCTCGTCGGCTTCATCAACGAGGCGTCGCTCAAGATGGCGGTGTGCACCATCGACTGCCACGTCGCGAGCAACTGGTACCGGCGCACGCTGGCCACGTGGCCCGTCAGCTTCCCCAGCAGCCCGAAGCTGTCGCCCTTCGTGATTCAGTCGACGGTGAGCAACAGCGACGCGCCGCGCTGGTACGTCTTCATCAGGCAGGACAACCAACTCAAGGTGCTGGCCGGCGGCCTCGTGCGGCGCGTGCGGTGACAGCGGGCGGCGGTTTCCGTGGCGTTTGGCGCGCCGGTGCTACCGTCGCGCAGACCTTCAGCGATGCCTTCTGATCATGAGACGCCCATTCAGCGACCGTCTGTCTCCCGACAGGCGGTGACACCGACGTCGACGACGAGCGACACGGTCTCGTGCCCGGAGTGCGGCAAGGCGCTGCCCAACGAGCCCAACTTCTGCTCGGCGTGCGGCGCAGATCTTCGCGGGCTGAGCGGCACGTCGGACACGCTCGACGGTCCGCTGAAAGAGCGGCTCATCGACAACCGTTACCGCGTGCTCGAGAAGCTCGGCGAAGGCGGCATGGGCGCCGTCTACAAGGTCGAGCACGTGCGCATGGGCAAGCTCGCGGCGCTCAAGCTGCTGCGCCCCGACCACGTGCTCGACAAGGGCATCAAGGCGCGGTTCCTCCAGGAAGCGCGGGTCGTCGCGAAGCTCTCGCACCCCAACACCGTGCAGGTCTTCGATTCGGGCGAGCTCGACGACGGCGGCCTCTTCATCGCCATGGAGTACGTCGGCGGCAAAGACCTCGCGTGGCACCTGAAGGCCCACGGCCCGATGAGCGAGGCGCAGGCCATCAGCGTCGGCGCGCAGCTGCTCGCGTCGTTGCAGGAAGCGCACGAGGCCAACGTCATTCACCGCGACCTGAAGCCAGCCAACGTGATGTTGGTGCGCCGCCGCAAGTCGGGTGAAGACCAGGTGAAGCTCGTCGATTTCGGCATCGCCAAGCTGCAGGAAGCCGAGGGCCGCAAGAGCACCACCGGCGACTTCGTGGGCACGCCTGCGTACATGTCGCCAGAGCAGATTCGCGGCGACACCCTCGACGCGCGCAGCGACCTGTACTCGCTCGGTTGTCTGCTCTTCGAGCTGGTGACCGGCAAGCAGCCCTTCGAGGGCCCGACGCCCATCAGCGTGCTGACCAAGCACTACGAAGCGCCGGTGCCGCGCGTGAGCGAGGTGCGCAGCGACGGCGTCATCTCGCACGGCCTGCAGGACATCATCGCGCGCGCGATGGCCAAGCGCCCGGCCGACCGCTTCGCCGATGCCGACGCGATGCGCGGCGCGTTGCTCAAGCTGCAGAGCGCCATGGGCAGCAAGCCCACCGAGCTGACGCCGATGCCGGCGGAGCGCAGCGAGAAGGTGCTCTCGCGCGAAGACTTCGACTCGTTCGAGCGCAAGTTGAAGGCGCAGCGGGCTGCGGCGCCGGTGATTGCCCTGGCGGTGCTGGCCGTCGTCGCGGTCGTCGGTTGGCGATGGCTGAGCACGCCGACGGTGACGTCGGTCGCCACGCAAGAACGCGAGCCCAACGACCAGGTGCTGGAGGCGACGCGCATCGCCGTGGGCAGCGCGGTCACAGGCACCATCGGCGCGTCGACCGGTGAAGGCGACAGAGACCTGTTCGTGACGACGGCGACTGCGGGGCCGCATCGCGTGACGTTGAGCGGCGTGGCCGACTTGAACCTCGCGCTTGAGGTGTTGCAGCTGCAGGCGGTGCAGCGCGACGACGGCAGCAGCGGCGAGAAGTTGACCCGGCTGCTCTTTCTCGACGACGTCGGCCTCGGCGACGGTGAGCGCGTCGACGGCGTGCAACTGGCGGCGGGCGATGTGTACCTGCGCGTGGAAGAGCAGGCGTTCTGCACAGAGCCGAACCGCCCGAGCCGCGAGAAGTCGCTCGTGCCGTACACGCTGACGCTCGAGCCACTGCCGGTGGACGGCGTGCACGAGGTGGAGCCCAACGACACGTCGAGCACCGCGCAGGCGCTGCCGTTGACGCGCGCGGTGACGGCGTGGGCGGGCCTGCGCGTTGACGTCGACGCGCTCTCGCCGCTGCGGCCCGATGCGCCGTTCTCGGCGGCGGACTGGTTCCGAGTGGAAGGCGCGGCGGAGGCGTCGGTGTTCGTGGTGGTGGTGCCTCCGGAGCGCGGTTCTCTGCATGTGGTCGACGGCGCCGCGCTCGAGAGCCAGCAGAAGAAGACGCTGAAGGGCGCGCTGCCGGTGCTGACGGTGAAGGGCACGCCGCAGTGGCTCGAGCTGAAGGCCATGAGCGATGGCCAACGCAGGCTGCGCGTGGTGAGCGGTGAGGAAGCGCTCCCCGGCGCGGAGTACCAGGTGGCCGCAGCGGTGAGCGGCGACAACGGGCTCGCGGCCGTCATCGACCTCTCTCGCGCGCTGGAGCAACGGCTGGAGACGCGTCGCGTGCTGCTTGAGACGGCGCGGCAGAAGTTCCCCGACGCCGCCGAGCTGCATCGCCTCAACGAGAAGTGACGTCGCTGCCTTGAAGGAGGCGGTGGGTTCGCGGGCCATCGCGCGGCTCGTCGCCAGCGGCTCCTCGGCGCGAGACACCGGGTGCCGCGATTGACGCGCGCTTCGTGGGGCTGCCGGAGGTGGGTGGGACCGCAGGTGGCGTCATAGAAGATGACGTGCGCGTCATCTTTCATGACGCGTGCTGCGAAGCGGCCTCGCTCGCGGCGAGGAGGGGCGGGTCTCCGGAGGCCGGAATAGAAGCTGACGCGATTGTCATCTTCTATGACGCGTGCTGCGAAAAGAACCGGCCCTCCCTGAACGCACCTCGCGCGGAGTCGAGGGCCTCCGCGCGACGGGCACGGCCGAGAACGGCGCGCACCGCTTCCTCGAGGCGAGCGCGTCACGGTTGGCCAGCCACCACGCCATTCCCCGAGCTCACCGTGAGCACGCGCGGCTCGCCGAAGCCGACCTCACGCAGGAACTGATCAACCTCGGACCACGCAGCGTCGCTCCGCAGCACGCCGTGGCCGACGCCTTCGAGCCTCACGATGCGCCGGGTGCCACGCAGCGCTTCGTAGACACGCAGCGCATCACCGCGCGGCACCACGCCGTCCTCCGAGCCGTGCAGCACCAGCGTCGGCACCTCGATGCGCGCGGCGTCTCGAGCGGGAGCCACCGACGACACAGAGAAGCGCGCGTCCTTCTCCAGCTGCCGCACCGCCGCGTCGCGGGCGCTCAGCGAGAGCAGCCCGGTCTGCGCCTCGACGAACGCCGACAGGTCAGCCATCGGCGCGCCCGCGACGACGACCCGAATGCGCGCGTCCGCAGCCGCGGCCTGCAGCGCGACGTCGGCGCCGAGCGACTCACCGATGACCGCGACGGGCAGCTCGCGGCCCACGCGACGCAGCGCCGTGTCGAGCATCGAGCGCAGGTCACCCACTTCGTTCGCGCCCCACGTGACGAACTCGCCGGTCGACGCGCCGTGCGCGCGCTGGTCGTAGGCCGCCACCGCCAGGCCCTGCTTCACGAAGCGCTCCGCGGCGAAGGCGAGCTGCTGACGATTCGCGTCCTTTCCGTGCAGCAACACCACGAGGCCGCGCGCGTCATCGGTCGGCTCGAACAGCCACCCGTCGAGCGCGATGCCGTCAGTTGACGTGACCCGCAGCGGCTCGTGCGCCAGCGCCGGCGCACCGATGACCGGTACACGCAGAGGCCGCACGAGGCCCGAGACGCAGCCACTCAGCAGGACAGAGAAGAGGACGAGACCCACACGCATGTGGGTGCACCGAGCACGCGCCATGCCCGCGTGAAGTGCGCGAAACGCTCGCGGCGCTGCGCAGAGGTCTGCGCAAGTTCGGGTAGAGTTGCGCCATGGCTTCTGGGTACCGCGAAGACCGACGCATCGAAGGCATCCGCGCGCTGTCGGCCGTCTCGAAGAACGAGGCGACCGAAGCGACCGACCTCCGCCGCGAGAAGGCCATCGAGCTGGAGCGCGAGCGCATCGCCGATGACCTCCGCGCCGACCCGAAGAACCGGCGGAAGTTCGCGGAGCTGATCAAGAAGCCTTGAGGACGCACGGCGCCTCGTGGCCTGCAGGAACGAACACCACGAACGAGCCGCTCGGCACGACACGAGGTGCGTTCACCTGCGCGCGGCTGTTTCATCAGTCACCTGGGTCACTCCCGGTGACTCAAGTGACTGATGAACCGAACCTGATGGCGCCGTGGGGCCAGTCGGCGACGCGCACTCAGCCTGACGCCGTCCGCCCGTCGTCCCTCAAGGCCGTTCGCGTGGACCACCACTGCTGCACTGACAACCCGAAGCGCAGCAACGCGTCACCCGCCATCGCCGCCAACGTCAGCAACGCCAACACGCCCGCCGGCCTGGGACTGCGCTCGCTGAAGATGGTGAAGAACATCATGAACGACGCGAGCCACACGAACATGCCGGTGGCCGCCACGCCCAACAGCTGAAGCCACACCTCGTGGCCCGCGCGCAGCTTCACGGCGACGAACGGCAGCGCCACACACAACACGAGCGCCGCCACCGTCCACAGGGTGAACTCGACGTCGCCCTTCCCCGCGAGCGCGAGGCCCGTGAGCTCCTTCTCGACAGGCCCGTTGCCGCCGCACGAGCTGACGTCGACGATCCACACGAACGGCGTCAACAACATCAGCAACCCCGACAAGCCGCCGCGCGCCCACGGGTACCGCACGCTCCGACGAGTCATGAAGAACGAGTGTGGCAGATTCACGCCGCCCATGCGGTGGCTGGTCCTCTTCATCACGGCGCTGACGACGAGCGGGTGCTTCACCACGCGCTACCTCTTGCAGGCCGCCGGCGGTCAGTACGAGCTGCTGCACTCGGCGCGCTCGCTCCACAGCGTGCAGGAAGACCCGAACGTGTCCCCGCGCGTGAAGCGGCTGCTGGCGCGTGTGCCCGCCATCAAGCGCTTCGGCGAGTTCAACGGGCTGACGCCCACGCAGAACTACACGCACTACACAGACCTCCATCGCAGCGCCGCCGTCTACGTGGTGCAGGGCTGCGCGCCGCTCGCGTTCACGCCGAAGCGCTGGAGCTTCCCCATCGCCGGCACCGTGCCGTACCTGGGCTTCTTCGACGAAGCGAACGCGCGGGCCTACGCCGACGAACTGCAAGCCGAAGAGCAGCTCGACGTCACCGTGCGCACGGCCTCGGCGTACTCGACGCTGGGTTGGTTCCGAGACCCGGTGCTGTCGACGATGCTGCGCGAGGGCCCCGACGCGTTCCCCGACCTCGCCAACGTGGTGCTGCACGAGAGCGTGCACGCCACGCTGTACGTGGCCGATCAATCGGCCTTCAACGAGAGCCTCGCCAGCTTCGTCGCTGACCGCCTGACGTGGGACCTCATGGTCGGCCGCTTCGGGCTCCGCTCAAAAGAGGTCACCGACTGGCAAGCCGGTGAAGCGCGCGCCGAGCGCTTCGTCACCGAGCTGCGCCGCGCGCACGACGAGCTGGCCGCGCTCTACGCGTCGAACCGCAGCGATGACGAGAAGCGCTCGCTCAAAGACGCGCGCCTCGACGCCCTCCAACGCGCGCTGGGCACGAAGCGCCGCTACAACAACGCAGACCTCGCAGGTGTGCGCACATACGACTCCGGCACCGAGGCGTTCGAGCAGCTGCGGCGCGTGTGCGGCAGCTGGCCACGCTTCCTCGCCGCGGTGAAGACGCTGAAAGCAGACGACTTCGCCGAGCCGCAACAGCGCGGTTTCGACACGGTGCTGGCGGCGCTCGCGACACGGGCGTGCGCCGGAACAACGGTGGTACAACCGTCAGCACTCCCGTGACGTCGATTCTGGACACCGCGATTTCGCGAAAGACCGAGCCGGTCGCCATTCCCGGCTACCGGCTGCTGCAGCTCGTGGGCAAGGGCGGCATGGGCGAGGTGCATCAGGCCACGCAGCTCTCGCTGCAACGCACCGTCGCGGTGAAGTTGTTGAAAGGCGAGCTCGCGAAGGACGAGCAGTTCGTCGGCCGCTTCGAGAAGGAAGGCGCGGCGCTCGCGTCGCTGCGACACCCCAACATCGTGTCAATCGTCGACCGCGGCAATGCGGGCGACGCGTACTACCTGGTGATGGAGTTCGTCGACGGGCCGTCGCTGCGCGAGCGCATGCGCGACCCGGAGTTCGACACCACGCGCGCGCTGGTGACGATGCTGCTCGTGGCCAAGGCCATCGAGTACGCGCACGGGCGCGGCGTCATCCACCGGGACCTGAAGCCCGAGAACATCCTCTTCGACGAGCAGGCCGGCGGCATTCCGAAGGTGACCGACTTCGGTCTCGCGGGCCTCGACGAGACGCACAGCCAGCAACGCAACCTCACGCAGACGCACGTCTCGATGGGCACCGCGTCGTACATGGCGCCCGAGCAGGCGGTCGACGCGAAGAGCGCCGGGCCGCGCGCCGACGTCTATTCGCTCGGCGTGATGCTCTACGAGACGCTGACGGGCGAGCTGCCCGTGGGCCAGTTCGACCCGCCGTCGACCCGGCGCGACAGCATCGACAAGCGCGTCGACGGCATCGTGTCGCGCTGCCTCAAGCCGTCGCCCGACGACCGCTACCCGACGGTGAGCGCGCTCATCAGCGACCTCGAGCCGTTGGTGCAGTTCAACAGCTCGTTCCTGACGCCGGTGAAGGAGACGCAGGCGCAGCGCTTCGTGCGCAAGGCGAAGGACATCGCCACGCGCGTGGGCAAGACCGCGGCGCTGGTGGTGGTGCTGCTGGCGATGTTCCTCATCGCTGCCGTGTTCATTCGCGGGCGCAACGAAGCGAAGGCGCTGCCGTCAGGCACCGAGCTGATGACCGACTTCGCGGTGAAGGTGCCGCTGACGTCGCCCGGTCGCGTCGACACCGGCACGCGCGAGGTCACGCTGGGTGAAGGCCCCGACAACGTCGGCGTGATGGTGGTGGGCCGACGGCCCAACATCGAGGGCGGCGCCATCAGCTACGGCGCCGACGACGAGCTGCCCACCGGCCGCGCCGTCATCGACGCCGAACTGCCCGGCACCGGCGTGGAGTTCTCCGCGTACGTCGACACGCAGGGCACGAAGGCCAGCGCGCTCGAGCCGCTGTGGTCGCTCTTTCGCGGCGCTCGGCCGGAGCCGCGCAGCGCGCTGGTGCTGGTCGGCGAGCACGGCCGCTACGTCGCGCTCGTCATCTCTGGCGGCGAGTCGGAGCCCACGCTCGAGTGGAACCTCGGCCCCGACAAGCGCGGGCTGATGCAGGCGCCGCTGCCCGTGAAGCCGGAAGGTCAGCGGTTGTCACTGCGCGTCGACCCCGAGACCGGCGAGCTGTTCGCGGTGGCCGGTGAAGGTCGCGACGCGCGGGTGCTGGGTGACGGCTTGCGTCTGGGGCCGACGTGGAAGCAGCAGTTCGGCGACGCGCCGCGCACGGCCGTTGGTTGCCTCGAAGGCACGTGCGTGTTCCGGAAGCTGATGGTGCGCGGCCTCGACGTCGCGCGCCCGCCGCCGGCGCCGCAGCCAGAGAAGGAAGACGAGCCGAAGCCTTCGGTCGCGAAGCCTGCGCCGACACCGGTCGCGAAGCCCGTCGCGAAGGCCACGCCTGCGCCCGCGCCCAAAGCGACGCCGAAGGTCGCGCCGAAGCCGACGCCCAAGAAGGCGCCCGCGCCTACGCCGAAGAAGCGCTGAACGACCGATGAGGCGGTCCGCACAACGCCTCGATGAAGGCGAGCGCGACGAGTTGCGGACGCCTGCGCCCAGCACCAACGAGCCCCGCAACCTCGCGGCAGAGTCGGCGCAACCGACGGTGATGCGTGGAGCGATATCGCTTCGCCCCGAACTGGACTCGCGACGCCGACGACAACGGGCGGTGGCCGCGACGAGGTCCACGACCAGCAACCTCGCGGCGGTCGGCGCAAACCGACGTGGCGGCGCACCGCCCTGAACTGACCTCGCGAGGCGAAGAACGACGCCACGATGAAGGTGGGCGCGACGCAGTCCACTTCTCGCGTCCTCGTGGCGAGTCGGCGCAACCGACGGTGATGTGTAGAGCGGAGTCGCTCGGTAGCGGCACACCGTTCGCCCTGTTCTGATTCTCGCGACGCGAAGAACAACGCCTCGATGAAGGCGGGCGCGACGACTGCGGCCTCATGCGCCCAGCGCCAGCGAGCCCCGCGACCTCGCGGCAAGGTCGCGCAACCGACGGCGATCTGTGGAGCGGAAGCGCTCGACAACGGCACACTGTTCGACCAACTGCCCCACGTTGTCCGAGGCCGAGACGCCAGCGCGCGTCGTCTGCTGCGACCGTCACGCGCACCGCTGCCGTCATCGACGCTGAAGTCGCGACCTCTGGACGACCGCACGTTCAACAACGCCTTGAGGGGCAGCGGTGCGTGCGGCTGTGCGGCGTGGTGCTCGCCATGACCTGGCTCCGCGACCTCGACCGGCGGTCACACCACTTCATTCGTCACTTGGGTCATTGGGTGTGACTCAAGTGACGAATGAACTGAACGGACCTCGCGACGCCGAGGACCTCGCCTCGATGAAGCGGCGCGACGAAGCGACGTGAGACAACTCGCTGGAGGCAGCGGGCCCGCCTCGTGTTGGGCTGCGCCAGAGGTCCTCCAGCCCTGCTCCCTTCAAGGCTCTTTCGCGCTCGAAGGCGCCACACCCCACCTCTTTCACCGGCGGCGCGACGCAAGGCTCCACCGTAAGAAGCCCCTCGTGTCTGACGCGCTCGTCCGGCTGCTCAAAGACCGCCGCATCTGCGTGCTGACCGGCGCGGGCATCAGCACCGAGTCGGGCATCCCCGACTACCGCGGCCCCACCGCGCCGCCGCGCCGACGACCGCCGCTGCAACACCGCGACTTCCTCAACGACGCCAAGACGCGCGCCCGCTACTGGGCCCGCTCGCTGCTCGGCTGGCCGCGCTTCCGCGACTTTCAACCCAACGCGGCGCACCACGCGCTCGCCAGTTGGTCCGCCATCACCGGCGTCATCACGCAGAACGTCGACCGTCTGCACCACAAGGCCGGCCAACCTTCGGTGCTTGAGTTGCACGGTGCGCTCGCCGACGTGCGCTGCCTCGCGTGCTTCGGTCACGTCTCTCGCGACGAACTCCAGCGACTGTTGGAGCGCGACAACCCGCACGCGCTCGAGTGGCAGCACACGCTGCTCGCCGACGGTGACGCCGAGTTGCCGGACTCCGTCGTCGACGGCTTCCGCGTGCCCGACTGTCTCTCGTGCGGCGGCGTCTTGAAGCCCGACGTCGTCTTCTTCGGCGACTCGGTGCCGGCGCCACGGCTCGACGAAGCGTGGCGTCACTTCGACGCCGCCGACGCGCTGCTGGTCATCGGCACTTCACTGACTGTCTTCTCGGGCTACCGCTTCGTCTTGCGCGCGAAAGAGCGCCGCATGCCCATCGCCGTCATGAACGTCGGCCCCACGCGCGCCGACGCCGACGCCACCGTGAAGGTCGACGCGTGGGCCGCACAGGCGTTGCCCGAATTGCTGCAGCGGCTCACCCGCCCGGCGTAACCGGCGCCGCAGGCTCCACGCCCTGCACCTTCGCCTTGGTCTCGGCCAGCACCGCCGCGGTCTGTTCGCGCACGTTCTTCATCGCGGTGACGATGGAGATGAGGTCGTTCCAGAACGCCGAGCCGCCGCTCGACATCGCGCCCAGCACCAGGGAGATGACGATGCGCCGACCCAGCTCTTCGAAGTGCTGACCGGGAAGGAAGAGCTCGGGGCCGATGTAGAACACCACGCCGGTGCCGATGGCCGCCGCGAGCAGCTGCAGCGTGCCGCTGCGCCGCGGGGTGCGCGCCTTCGGTCGACCCGTGAAGGAGTCCCAGAAATTCTTGAGGATTTCGACGATGCGCTCGACGCCGACGCTGAGCGTGAACATCGCCCCGAGAAACTTCGCCACCTCGTCCATGTGTACCCCCGCGGTAACGATGACACAGGCCGTCGTGCGCCGCTGCAGCGCCGTGGCTACGGGTTTCACCGCCAACCCACGCTGGAGGCCGCCATGAAGAAACGTGTCTTGAGCCGTGCGACGAACGCGATGCGCATCTACTCGCTGTACCTGATGGCCCTCGGCGGCTTCCTGATGCTGATGCCCAACGCGGCGCTCGCGGTGCTGGGGCAACCACGCACCGAAGAGCCCTGGCTGCGCGTGGCCGGCGCCATGGTGATTCCGCTGGGCGTCTACTGCTGGCGCGCTGCGCAAGCGCAGCACCTCGACTTCTTCCGCTGGTCGGTCGAGACGCGCTTCCTCGCCGTCGCGCTGCTGACCTTCCTCGTCGCCGCGCAGTTCGGCCCGCCGGTGCTGCTGCTGTTCGCCATCGCCGAAGCCGTCTTCGCGTTCTGGACCTGGACGGACCTCCGCGTCGACGACCCGCGCACGTCACCGCAGCCCAGCGTCGAGTCGCTGCCCGCGCGCCGTCGTCACGACAGCCCGTCGGAAGTGTAGTCAGCCGCCGCCGAAGTACTTCACGAGGCCGTCCCACACCGCGGCCACGCGCGGCACTCGGCGCAGCGCTTCGTGCGTCACCAGCCAGAGGTCGTCTTCCGGCAGCGTGCGCAGATCGGCGACGAGCGGTCGCGCCAACCGCAGCGGCGCCAGCCCGTGCACGCGGAGATACGGCTCCGGCAGCACCGCCGCGCCCAGCCCGCGGGTCACCGCGCTGACCTGCAGCGCAAACCCGTTCGTCTTCAGCACCGGCGGCGTCTTCACCCGCGCGGCCAGCCACCGCGCCGCGTGCAGCCGCTCGAGGTCGAAGCCCCAACCCACCCACGGCGCGTCGCTCCAGCGCCGCACGCGCCCCAACGTGGCCACCAGCGACGGCGCCGCCATCGGCACCCAGCGCGAGCGCGCGAGGCGCTGCATCACCAATGGACCGCCCACGGGCTTCACCGTGCGCACCGCGAGGTCGGCCTCACGGCGCGACAGGTCGAGCTGCCGCGTGCTGGCGTCGACCTCGAAGCGCAACTTCGGGTGCGCGCGCAGCAACGTGTCGAGCACCGGCGCGAGGAAGCTCTCGGCCACGCCCGGCGGCGCCGAGATGCGCACCGCGCCTTCCACCGCCGCCTCCAGCCCGTCGAGCTCGCGGCCGAAGCCGTTGGCCGCGCGCTCCATCTCTTCGGCTGAGGCCTGCAGCCGGCGCGCTGCCTGCGTGGGCGCGAGGCCTTCACGGAGCCGGTCGAACAGCCGCACCTCGAGCTGCGCTTCCAGCCGCGCCAGCCGCCGCGACGCGGTCGACACGTCGACGCCCAGCGCGCGGCCCGTCGCCGACAACGTGCCGGTGCGCAGCAGCGAGAGGAACAGCTTCACGTCGTCCCACGACACACCTTGCGTCATCGCAAACCACCCTTGTCTTTCTTCGAGTAGCGCCGCGTTTCTGCAAAGCACATCGTGACACCATGAACCAACCCATCGTGGTCTTTGGCGCCGGGCAGGTAGGCGAACACGTCACCCGGCAGCTGCTGGCCGCGGGCCATCGCGTCAGGCAGGTGCGTCGCGGCGGGACCTCCCGCGTCGACGGCCCACTCGAACTGCGCAGCGGTGACCTGTCTGACCTGACGTTCGCGGCGCGCGCCGCCGAAGGCGCGCAGGCGCTCATCCACTGCGTGGCGCCGCCGTACCACCAGTGGGCCAGCCTGCTGGCGCCGCTCAACGCGGGCGTGCTGCACGCGGCGAAGACCTCGGGCGCGCCGTTGACGGTGCTCGACAACCTCTACGGCTACGGCGAGCCGACTGCGCCGCTCACGGAGACCAGCCCCGTCAACCCGTGCAGCAAGAAGGGCGAGCTCCGCGCGGCGGTAGCGAAGACTCTGATGGACGCCCACGCCGCCGGCCACGCCCGCGTCACCATCGCGCGCGCGGCAGACTTCTACGGGCCGGGCGTCGCGCTGGCCGCCATCTTCGGGGAGCGCTTCGTGAGCCGCGCGGCGAAGGGCAAGCCCGTCGAGTGCTTCGGCCCGCCCGAGCTGCCGCACTCGTATTCCTACGCGCCCGACGTCGCGCGCGGCCTCATCACCCTCGCGCTGTCACCCGACGCGCCTGGCGAGGTGTGGCACCTGCCCGTGGCGAAGGCCGAGTCGACCGCCGCCGTCGCGAAGCGCTTCGGGCTCGACTGCACCACCGTGCCGGGCGCCGCGTTGCAGGTGATGGGCCTCTTCACGCCCGCGGTGAAGGAGCTGCTGGAGATGCGCTACCAGTGGCGCGTGCCGTTCGTCGTCGACGACTCGAAGTTCCAGCGCGCGTTCGCCACGCCAGCGACCTCGCTCGACGACGGCGTGGCCGAGACCGCGCGGTGGATGAAGGGCCAGCGCCAGTTGAAGTAGGTTGGCGGCATGCCGCAGCGGCCCCACAGCCCGCGAAAGTCACCGCCCCGCGCGCCGTCGCAGCGGCGTTGGGACGCGATGAGCGCAGCGGAACGTCGCCGGGTCGTCGACGCGTTGCCCGGCGAGGTCACCGACGCCGAGATGAGCCCGCCGGAAGGTGACCGCCACTTCCAGGCCAAGGTGCGCGCGCTCGACGCGCTGCAGGGTCACTTCCGCCGACTCAAGCGCCGCGTGTACCTCGCGGCGGAGCTGCCCGTTTATTACCCGGGCGAGCGCCGCTTCGCGCCGGACCTGCTGGCAGTGTTCGACGTCGAAGACCGCGAGCGTGACAAGTACGTCGTCAGCGCTGAAGGCAAAGGCCTCGACGTGGTGTTCGAGGTGCACGTCGGCGGAGACCGTAAGAAGGACGCAGAGGTGAACGTCGAGCGCTACGCGCGGCTCGGCGTGCCCGAGTACTTCATCTACGACCGCGGCGCGCAGAAGCTCTTCGGCTACCGCCTGCCCAAGGCCGACGCGCGCCGCTACGTGCCGGTGCTGCCACAGCAGCGTCGCTTCGAGAGCCGGGTGTTGGGGCTCGAACTCTCCATCGAAGACGGGCGCCTGCGCTTTTTCATGGGCAACGCGCTCGTGTTCGAGAGCGCGGAGCTCATCGTGCGGCTTGAGCAGGAGATGGCGGCCATTGAGGCGCGCGCCGACGATGAAGCGCGGCAGCGGGTCAGCGCTGAAGCAGCCGCGGAGGCCGCCAGAGCACAGCTGCTCGTGGAGCGCGCGCTGAGGGAAGAGGCCGCGCGCCTGCGGGACGACGAGGCGAAGCGTCGGGAAGAAGAGACGAAGCGCCGCGAGGAAGAGACGAAGCGCCGCGAGGCCGCCGAGCGCCGCGTCGCCGAGCTTGAGAAGCAGCTCAAGGCGAAGTCACGCCGGAAGAAGTGACCTCAGCGCCAGCGCGGCGGTCGCTCCCGCATCGAGTCGCTGCCCACCGCGTCACACCACGCGCTCCACGCCGCGCGGTCAGCGCCCTTCCACTCGAGGTCTTCGAGCGTCTCGGTCAACGGCACGTCGCCGCGCAGCGACGCCAGCTGCTTGTAGAGCATCGCCGCCTGACGTTCGCGCGCCAGCACCGCCGACAGCTTCTCGGCGCCGCGCGGCTTCACTTTCCAGTCGGCGACAGAATCAGGGATGGCCTCGATGCTGCCGTAGTGCGCCAACACCTCGGCGGTGCCCTTCTCGCCCCAGCCCTCGAGCCCGGGGATGCCGTCGGCCGTGTCACCGACGAGCGCGAGGTAGTCGGGCACGCTGCGCGCCTGCAGCTTCTTGTCGGCCAGCTGCGACGCCTCGGTGATGAGCTTCGAGCGGATGCGGTCGACCTGCACAATCTTCTCGCCCAGCAGCACCTGACCCAGGTCCTTGTCGGGCGTCATGATGCGCACCTGCTCGACGCGCGCGTCGGCGGCGAACTTGAGCGCCGCGGTGGCCAGCGCGTCGTCGGCCTCGAAGTCCTTCATCGACCACACCGTCACGCCCAGCGCGCGCACCGCTGCTTCCACGTCGTCGAACTGCCCGCGCAGCGCGGGGTCGATGCCCGCGTCGGTCTTGTAGCCGCGGAACAACCGGTTGCGGAATGAGGTGATGGGGTTGTCGAACGCCACCGCGAGGTGCGTGGCCTTCTCGTTCTCGTCGGCCATCAAAGAGATGAGCGACTGCACCACGCCGATGGTGGCCTTCAGGTCTTTCCCGTCGGGCGCGGCGTGCGGCGGCCGCTTGCTGTAGTGCGCGCGGAACAGCTCGAACGTGCCGTCGACGAGGTGCACCCTCATGGCGTCACGCGTCGCCGCAGAACTTCGAATACACCGGGCTCTCTTCGCCGCGGTCTTCGCGCGCCTCGATGTCGGTCTGCACCACGTCGAGCTTGGCGTTGATGGTCTGGTCGATCTCGTCGCCGGGCGCCTGGTCCATCAGCAGCTCGAGCGCTTCGCGCCACGGGTACAAGACGTCGAGGCGGTTGGGCACGCGGTCGGCGCTGCCCGACGCCAGCTCCACCACGCGCGCAAAATCGCCGGTGTCGAGCGCCTGGTAGATGGGCCGCAAGACAGCGTCTTTCGGGAACGGGTCGACCAGCTCGGCGAACTCCGGGTCTTTGCGGAAGCCGTCGAAGTCGGGCTCGAAGCGCGCCAGCGTGCGCACCGCGATGGTGCCGGCCGCGTTGTCGAGCGCCTTCTGCAAGTGCGAGAGCACCTGCGGCTTCTTGCCCAGCCGCGCGAACAACCGCGCCGCGAGGTAGTGCGATTCAGGGTCGGTGGCGTCGACGGCCAGCGCGCGCTTGAGCAGCTGCGCCGCCTTGATGGGGTCGCCCTGCTGCGCCGAGACGTTCTCGGACATCAGGCGCAGCGACGGCGCGTGCTCGAACTTCAGCGTGTCGACGATGAACTGCGCGGCCGACGCGCCCAGCGTGGGGTTCTCGCCCAGCGTGTCGATGAGGCGGTTCGAGATGGAGTGCAGCTCCCAGTTGAGCTCGTGCTTCATCTCTTCGTCGGTGGCCCGGTCGTGCGCCGCGCGGATCAGCTCGAACGCGCGCTTGAGCTCGCTCTGCCCCGCGGCCACCTTGTTGGTGATGCAGAGCGCGAGCCCCAGCCAGGCGTGGCTGCTGGCGTCGTCGCCGTCTTCAGCGAGCCGCTCGCGCGCGAGCTTCTCGACCACCTCGGGCTCCTGCGCGAGCCACGCGTCTTCGATGGGGTCCAGCACCGGCGGGGCGAGGTCGCCGTCGTCTTCAAGGCCCGGGTTCGTCACGTCGTCGGAGCTCATAGCGGCGCGCACCTTAACGTCGGCGCCACGAATCGTTTTGTCTTTCCTGATCGCGTGCCGCGTATTGCGACGCATCGTGCGCGGCGAAGGCGGCAAATCGGCGCGGGCGGAGCCGCACATTCATTGACGCCGATCAACCACACCGATGACGCGCCGCGATACTGCCAAATCTTTGATTTCGTTCCTCCTTCGGCTTGGCTCGTCTCTCGCAACACTGTAATCTCACAGCCACCGCCCTCCCTCCCGCCCACGGGGACCCGCACATGTTCGATTGGTTGCACACGCTCTTCTCGCGCGATCTCGCGATCGACCTCGGCACCGCCAACACGCTCATCTACGTCAGAGGCATGGGCATCGTGAGCAACGAGCCTTCCGTCGTCGCCGTGCAGCAAGACTCGCGCGGCGGCAAGAAGGTGCTCGCGGTCGGCAAAGGCGCGAAGGACATGTTGGGTCGCACGCCCGGCAACATCGTCGCCATCCGCCCGATGAAGGACGGCGTCATCGCCGACTTCGAGATCACCGCCGCGATGCTGAAGTACTTCATTCAGCAGGCGCACCAGCGCACGTTCAACGTGAAGCCGCGCATCGTCATCGGCATTCCGTCGGGCATCACCGAGGTCGAGCGCCGCGCGGTGCGTGAGGCCGCCGAGAACGCCGGCGCGCGTGAAGTGCACCTCATCGAGCAGCCCATGGCGGCGGCCATCGGCGCGGGGCTGCCGGTGACCGAGCCGTCGGGCAACATGATCGTCGACATCGGCGGCGGCACCACCGACGTCGCGGTCATCTCGCTCTCGGGCATCGTCTACAGCAAGTCGGTGCGCATCGGCGGCGACAAGCTCGACGAGGCGATCATTCAGTACGTGAAGCGCAAGTACAACCTGCTCATCGGCGAGCGCACAGCGGAGCTCATCAAGATGGGCATCGGCACCGCGTACCCGACCGATGAAGCGATGAACATGGAGATCAAGGGCCGCGACCTCGTGGCCGGCGTGCCCCGCACGCTCTCGGTGACGAGCGATGAGATCCGCGACGCGCTCGCTGAGCCGGTCAACGGAATCGTCGAGGCGGTGAAGATGACGCTCGAGCGCACGCCGCCCGAGCTCGCCGGCGACATCGCCGACCGCGGCATCGTGCTGGCCGGTGGCGGTGCGCTGCTCAAGAACCTCGACACGCTGCTGCGCGAAGAGACGGGCCTCCCGGTGTTCCTCGCCGAAGACCCGCTCTCGTCAGTCGTGATGGGCGCCGGCAAGGCGCTCGAGTCGCTCGACATGCTGCGCGCGGTGTCGACGCCGTCGTAACGCTGCACTCGCCGCGTGCAGCCGACGCCGCGCTACGTGGGCCTCGACGTGGTGCGCGCCGGCGCGATGCTGCTCGGGCTCGCGTACCACGCGACCTACGCCTGGCTGCCCGGCGTCGCGCCCTGGTACTTCGTCGCTGACACCTCGCCCGTCGAAGGGCTCCCGTTCGTCACGGGCGCGCTGCACGCGTGGCGCATGCAGCTCTTCTTCGCGCTCTCGGGCTTCTTCTCGCACCTCGTCTACGAGCGCCGCGGGCAACGCGCGTACGTCGTCGACCGCAGCAAGCGGCTGCTGGTGCCGCTGCTCGTCGCGTTGCCCGTCGTCTGGAGCTGTGACTTCGCGCTGCGCCGCGCCAGCTTCGATGCGGGGCTGATGTCGCCCGACTACGCGGTGGGCGCCGACTGGCGCTTCGCGCCGGTGCACCTGTGGTTCCTCATCTACCTCTTCGTGTTCTGCGCGCTGGCGGCGGTCATGCCGCGCGTGTCGTGGCTGCCGCGCGTGATGGAGAAGGCGCTGGGCTTCGCGCCGACGCTGTTGCTCTTCGCGCTGCCGACGATGCTGGGCCTGTGGCTGCACCCCGACAACCGACCCGACGCGGCGTTCTGGCCGCTGCCGTACGAGGTCGCGCACTACGGGCTCTTCTTCGCGTTCGGCTGGCTCGTCTGGCCGCAGCGCGCGCACGTGGCCTCGCTGCAGCGCTGGGCGCCGGGCTTCGTCGTCGCTGCCATCGCCTTCGCGCTCTTCGTCTTCACCGGCGCCACGCAGTGGACGACGCTGGGCCACGTGTTGTCGGGCGCGTTGGCGTGGCTGGTGACGCTGGGCGCGCTGGGGCTCGCGTTCTCGGTGCAGCCGCGCGAGTCACCGACGCTGCGGTTGCTGGTCGACGCGTCGTACTGGACGTACCTCGTGCACTACCCGCTGGTGCTGGCGCTGCAGCTCTTCTTCGCGCAACAGCGCTGGCCCGGCGCGCTCGAGTACGCGGCGACCGTGCTCGTCACCTTCGCGGTGGCGCTGCTGACGTTCGTGCGCTTCGTGAGGCGCACGTGGCTCGGGCCGTGGCTCGGCGTGCGGCGCTGAACATCACCGTCGTCGACACGACGCACGTCAGCTATGCGCGCGCCCCAGTGTTGTTTCAGATCTGCAATCGGGTTGGCGTTCCTGTTTTCACCAAGACTTCCCGATGCGCTGCCCGGCGGCGTTCCAGAAATGAAACGCGCTGGGTAATCGCGCACCTCACCGGGTCACGACGCAACCCCTCGGCATCCCGAGCCAAACAGGCTGGCACGCACCGTGCTCATGCGGCGGGCGTCGTTGGCAGTTCGCGTCGTTCCTTTTGAACCCCAAGCGAAGCACCTCTTCTGCCATGTCAGCTGCCGACTACTTCATTCCTTTGATGCGCATCGGACACTGCGTGTTCGTGTCGGTGCCGTCCGAGCTGAGCGACTCGCAAGCGCGCGCGCTGCAAGACACCGTGAGCCAGCGCCTGTCGCGGGCCATCGGCGTGCGCGGCCTGGTGCTGGACGTGTCGGCGCTGAGCATCGTCGACAGCTTCGCCGCCAAGATCCTCGGAGAGACGGCGAACATCTCGCGGCAGTTCGGCGTGAAAGCGGTGCTGGTCGGCGTGCGGCCCGAAGTGGCCATCACGCTGGTGGAGCTGGGCGTCGACCTGCGGCACGTCGACACGGCGCTGACCCTCGAGCGCGCGCTGGAAAAGCTGCGCGTGCGCATCGTCGCCCTGGACTGACGCATGGCCACCATCCTCGACGCCATCACGCCGTTGATGAACGACGCCATCGGGCTGACCGCGGCGCGCGGCGTGTACAAGACGCTGCCCACGTCGGTGAACGCGCCCACCGGCAGCCTCGACGTCATCGAGGTGCGCGAGCTGCTCAGCCACCTCGAGACGAGCGGCAAGCTCTTCGCCATCGCCGGCAAGTCGCTGCCCACGCGCAAGCTGCGCGACGCCATCACCGCCGGTTCGTCGGCGCGCCAGAAAGAGCAGCGCTTCACCATCACCAGCGACGGCGACGTGCTCGTCGTGCAGCGCGCGACGCAGGCGCTCACCAAGGGCTTCTTCAGCGTCACCGACTGCGTGCGCCTCGCCACCGCGGTGTCCGAGCTGGCGCGCAACATCTACATGTACGCGAAGACGGGCCACGTCACGCTGTGCCTCACCGACGAGCCGGCGCACTGGCGCTTCGACGTCGAGGCCGTCGACCAGGGCCCCGGCATTCCCCACCTCGACGTGGTGCTGAGCGGCTCCTACAAGTCGCGCACGGGCCTCGGCCGCGGCCTCATCGGCACGCGCTCGCTGCTGGACGACATGCGCATCGACAGCGCGCCCGGCGCCGGCACCCGCATCACCGGCCTGCGGAGGGCTCGCAAGTGAGCGCCTTCCGTTTCACCACCGCGCGTCGCGCCCGCCCCATCGAAGGGCTGACCGCCTGCGGCGACGCCGTCATCGAAGTGCACGCCGACAACTGGCACCTCTTCGCCGTCGTCGACGCGCTCGGCCACGGGCCTGACGCCGAGAAGAGCGCGGTGCTGGCCACGAAGGCCGCCGAGGCGTCGAAGGGCCAGCCGCTGTCGGTGGTGTTCGAGGCCGTGCACCGCGCGCTCTGGGGCCACCGCGGCGTGGTGATGTCAGCGCTGCTGGTGCAGGGCGACGAGTTCACCTTCGCCGGCGTCGGCAACGTCGAGCTCTTCTCGCCCGCAGACGTCGCGCGGCCCGTGGCGATGGCCGGCACGCTGGGCACGCAGCGCTACCGGTTTCGCAGCTTCCAGTTGCCGCTGCGTCACGGGCAGCGCTGGGTGCTGGCCTCTGACGGCATCAAGGCGCGCGACGCGTCGACGGCGCTCGCCGAGCTGCGCGCGCACGACGCTGAAGCCGCCGCCGACGCGCTGCTCGAACGCGTCACCCGGTCGAACGACGACGCGTCGGTGCTGGTGCTCGACGTGCACGCCCCGGAGGCCCGGCCATGAACGACCTCACCCTCAGCTGCGACGTGCGCAGCCGCGTCGACGTGTTGAGCTTCTGCGCGCAGGTGCGCCGCGTCGCCGACGGCTGCGGCCTCGACCCGCGCCAGTCGGGTGAGCTGCTGCTGGTGGTGGCCGAGCTGGGCACCAACGCGGTGCTTCATGGCCGCGGCGGCGTGGTGACCGTGGCGCTGAGCCACCTCGAGTGGGAAGTCTCGGCGAGCGACATCGGCCCCGGCTTCACGCCCGCGGTGCTGGCCGACGCGGGCAAGAGCGATCGCCTCGGCGCCGCGGGCGTGCGCTTGCCGGCCGACGGTGGCCGCAGCTTCGGCAGCGGGCTGGCGGCGGTGCGTCGACTGTCGAGTTCCCTCACCCTGCAGAACAGCAGCCGTGGCGCGCGCGCCGTGGCCGCCAAGCACTTCACGAAGTCCCAAGGAGCCGTGTCATGAGCATCAACCAGGAGCGCATTGACCGCCTCGTCGACGTCATGGCGAAGGCCGCGTGCAAGGAATACCACCACCGCGTCGACGTGCCGCCGGACTCGCCCGACGATGCCTTCCTGCAGGTCGAGGTCGGCATGAACGTGGTGATGGAGGACCTCGAGAAGGCCGAGGCCGAGCGCCAGAACTACATCGCCGAGATTGAGAAGAAGAACCGGGAGATCGCCGACCGCGCGGCGATGGCGCTGCGCGAGCTCTCGACGCCCATCATCTCGGTGTGGGACGGCGTGCTCACGTTGCCCGTCATCGGCATGGTCGACACCGTGCGCGGCGCCGAGATGATGGAGCAGCTGCTCGCGCGGGTCGCGCAGGACCAGGCCGAGTACGTGGTCATCGACATCACCGGCGTGTCGGTCGTCGACACCCGCACCGCCGACAGCTTCATCCGCATGTCGGAGGCCGTGCGCCTCGTCGGCGCGCAGTGCTTCCTCACCGGCATCAGCCCCGCCATCGCGCAGACCATCGCGCAGCTGGGCATCGACACCTCGCGCATCCGCACGCTGCGTCGGCTGTCAGACGCGCTCAAGGTCGTGTTCGAAGACCTGGGCCTGCGCACCACCAACCACCCCGCGCACGCGCCGCGCGCCACCGAGAGCTGAGCCATGCCTTTGAACTACGCAGTTGAAAAGACGCCGAAGGGCCGCAGCTTCCTGCGCTCTGTCTCGAGCGGCGCGGTGACCGCCGAAGACGTGAAGCAGTTCGGCGCGGTCATCGGGCCGGGGCAACCCCTCGAGGGGTTCCCCATTCTTTCCATCGTCGAGCCGGGCGCAGAGTTCTCGCCCGAGTCGCGCAAGGTCTTCGGCGGCATGGGCACCAAGGGCGGGCCCACCACGGTGACCGCGGTGGTCGTGCCGAGCGCGCCGCTGCGCGTGATGATCTCCTTCATCGTCAAGGTGGCCGGCGCCAGCGACCACACGCGCTTCTTCGCCAACGAGCCCGAGGCCCGCGCCTGGCTCTTCGAGAAGGTTGACGCGTAACCGTGGGCATCAACATCTCGTTCCCCAGGACGAAGTCTGGCCACGAGTACGTGTTCGCCGTGTCGCAAGGCGAGGTCTCGCCCGCCGACGCGCACCAGCTGATGGACCTGCTGGCCCCGGGCAAGCCGCACCACGACCACGGCCTCATCGCCGTCGTCAGCAACGGCACCACGCTGGGCGCCGAGGCGCGCAAGGTCTTCTCGTTCAACGACGCCTCGCGCAACGAGCGCGGTATCCCCACCGCGGTCGTCGTGCCCAGCGCGCCCATGCGCGTGATGATGGGCTTCATCTTCAAGATGGCCGGCGCCCAGACCCGCGCGCGCCTGTTCGCCACCGAAGGCGAAGCGGTGACGTTCGTCGAGTCTTCGCTCGACAAGAACTGACGTGCAGTGGGTCGCGGCGCACGCCATGTGGTCGAACTCGACCCGGCGCGGCCCCACCCAACCCCGCGTGAACTGCAGCTGAGGTGATCGGCGCAGGGCGTGCATTTCCCCGCGCGCGATGCACATGAACGCCATCACCCTGTCGCATGCAGAGCTGTGGGCCGGTGTGGCCGCGGCCCTGGCGTTGGTGGTGACGCTGTTGGCGGTGGTCTGGCGCCGTCGCCGTCAGCCCGTCGAGCGCGCGCGTCGGGAAGCGCGCCGGTTGACGATGGCGCTGGAGCGCACGTCGACCGGCGCCATGACCACCGACGGCCGCGGCGCCGTCGAGTGGCACAACCCGGCGATGCGTCAGCTGACCGGTCTCGAGCTCCAGGGCGCGCCCATCGACACGTTCCTGCAGCACCTCGAGGCCACGGCCCAGGCTGAGGGCGTGCGCACCGCGCTGAAGACCGGCGCGAGCGTGCGCGCGTCGCTGCGGTGGAAGCGGCCTGACGACGGCGAGCAGCTGCGGCTGCTGGTCGAGGTGCAGCCGCTGACGAACCCCGACGGCTCCGGCGCGGGCGCGGTGTTGATCATCGAAGACCACACGCGCGAGTTCGAGATGTACGACGAGATCGATCGCGCGCGGCTGCAGATGCACACGCGCGAGTTCGAGATGCACGATGAGATCGACCGTGCGCGCGTGCAGATGAGCTCGTTCGTCGAGCACGCGCCGGCGGCGATGGCCATGCTCGATCGCGAGCTCCACTACATCGCGTGCAGCCACCGCTGGCTCGCGGAGTTCCAGCTCGATGGCGACATCACCGGCCAGCGCCACCCCGACCTGCTGCCGTCGCTCGACGGGAGCTGGGACGGCGTGTACCAGCGATGCCTCGCGGGGCAGGTCGAGCGCCGCGAAGAAGACAGCTGGGAGCCGGTGCCCGGCGAGACGCGGTACCGCCAGTGGGAAGTGCGCCCGTGGCACGAGGCCGACGGCAGCGTGGGCGGGCTGCTCATCTTCACCGCCGACGTCACGCAGCAGGTGCACGAGCGCTCGCAGCTGGAGCTGCGCAACGAGACGCTCGCCATGCGCAACACCGTGCTGGTGGCGCTGATGACCGAGATGTCGGCGCCGCAGCGCAACGACGACGAGCTCTACCGGCGGCTCACGGAGATCTTCGCGGAGCTGCTGCAGGTCGACCGCGTCAGCATCTGGCAGACCGACGAGGGCCGCCTGCGCTGCCTCGACCTCTACCTGCGCGGCGAGCAGCAGCACGACGTGACGCAGGCGCTGCCGATGAACGAGTGGCCCCAGTTCCTCGACTCGCTCAAGCGGCTGCCGCTGGTGGTCTTCAACGACCTCGAGAGCCCACAGTGCACGCCCGACGTGCGCGCTGGGCTCAAGGCCATCGACGTGGCCGCGCACCTCTCGGTGCCACTGTGGAAGGAAGGGCACCTGCTGGGCGTGGTGTGCTTCAGCCAGTACCGGCACCCGCGCCACTGGTCGCTCGATGACCAGGCCGCGGCCAGCAGCATGGCGACGCTGGTGCGGCTGCGCTTCGAGGCCAGCAGCCGTGAGCTCGCCGAGCGCGCGCTGCGGGAACGCATGACGCAGCTGGAAGACGCGCGCCACCGCGCCGAGAGCGCCGACCGCGCCAAGAGCGAGTTCCTCGCGACGATGAGCCACGAGATCCGCACGCCGATGAACGGCATCATCGGCTTCTCGAGCCTGCTCGCGCAGTCGTCGCTCGACGCCGAGCAGCAGGGCTTCGCGTCGGCGATTCAGTCCTCGGCCGAAGCGCTGCTCACCATCATCAACGACATCCTCGACCTCTCGAAGGTGGAGGCCGGCAAGCTGGTGCTGGAAGACATCGCGTGGAACGTGCGCGACACGCTGGGCGACGTGGTCGAGCTGCTCGGCCCGCGCGCGAGAGAGAAGGGCCTCACGCTGGCCATCGACGTCAGCCAGCGCGTGCCCGAGCGCGTGCGCGGCGACCCCGGCCGCGTGCGTCAGGTGGCGCTCAACCTCGTCGGCAACGCGCTCAAGTTCACCGAAGCGGGCCACGTGCTGCTGCGCGCCGACTGGGCCGACGACAAGCTGCACGTGCAGGTGGAAGACACCGGCGCCGGCATCCCCGACAGCCTGCGGCCGCACCTGTTCGATCGCTTCCGTCAGGCCGACGGCACCACCACGCGGCGCTTCGGCGGCACCGGCCTCGGCCTGTCCATCTCGCGCGGGCTGGTGGAGCGCATGGGCGGCGTCATCGCGCTCGACGCCACGTCGGCTGAAGGTTCGCGCTTCTCGTTCTACGTGCCGTCCACCATCGAGCCGTCGGCGCCCAACGCGCGCCCGTTCGATCAACTCCACGTGCTGGTCTTCGAGCCCGACGCGCTGGTGCGCGACGTGCTGCTGCGCCAGCTCTGGCGCTGGGGCGCGCGCGTCGACGCCACCGACGACCTCGACGAAGTGGTGGCGGTGCTGCAGCGGCCCGACGCGCAGGTGCACGCGCTGGTGGTGGCCGAGCCGCGCGCCGCCGACGCACGCGCCGCGCAGTGGAAGACGCTGAGCGACGCGATGCCCGCGGAGCCCGTGCCCACCGTCGTGCTGGCCAACGACCTCGGCGCTCGTGGCGGCGCGCCGTCGTGGGTGGTGGCCCAGTTGACGCGGCCGCTCGCGCGCCTGAAGCCCTTGTACGACGGCCTGCAGTTGGCCGCCGCGCGCCACGCCGCGCGCACCTCGAAGCAGGTCGAGCGCGCCGCCACGTCACCGGGCCCCGGCCCGCTCGCCGGCACACACGCGCTGTTGGTCGAAGACAACGTCATCAACCAACGCCTCGCGCAGCACCTGCTCAAGAAGCTCGGCTGCACGGTGGTGAGCGCCGTCGACGGTGAAGGCGCGCTGGCGTGCCTCGACCGTGAGCGCTTCGACTTCGTGTTGATGGACTGCCACATGCCGGGCATCGACGGCTACGAGGCCACGGCGCGGCTGCGCCAGCGGTGGTCAGCCGAGACGCTGCCGGTGGTGGCGCTCACCGCCGACGCCATGGCGGGGCAGCGCGAGCGATGCCTGGCCGCCGGCATGAACGACTACCTCACCAAGCCGCTGCGCGAGCTCGACCTGCTGACCACGCTGCGCCGGCTGCTGCGTTCCCCCGGAGTCGCTGCATGACCGCGCGTGTTCCGCCCAAGGCCCAGGGCCGCTACGACTCCGCGCTGCGCGCGCTGCCGATCCAGCGCGTGTTGGTCGTCGACGACGACGATGACAACCGGTTGCTGCTGCAGCGCTTCCTCCAGTCGGACCACTACGAGGTGCTGACGGCCAGCGACGGCGAAGAAGCGCTGGCCATCCTCGCTGAGACGTCCATCAGCCTCGTGTTGCTCGACGTGCACATGCCCGGCATCGATGGCCTCGAGGTGTGTCGCCGCATTCGCGCCAACCCGCGCTGCCGCAAGGTGGCGGTGGTGTTCCTCACCGCCGACTCGCGCGACACCGGCGGCGAGCTCGCGGGCCTCGAGGTGGGCGCCGACGAGTACCTGCACCGGCCGGTGTCGCGGCCCGTCTTGCTGGCGCGCGTGCGCAACCTGCTGCGCCTCGCCGACGCCGAACGAGAGCAGCGCATGCTCGAGCAGGTGGCGCAGTCAGAGAAGCTGGCCGCCATCGGCCAGGTGGCGGCGGGCGTGGCGCATGAGATCAACAACCCGCTGGCCTTCGTGCTGGCCAACCTCGAGACGCTGCGCGAGTACGTCGGCGAGCTGACGATGGTGCTCGACGCGTGGAAGCGCTCGCCCGAAGCGGGCGCGGCCGCGGAAGCGCAGGTCGACCTGCCGTCGCTGCGCGCCGACCTCCAGCCGCTGTTGACCGAGACCGTCGCCGGCGGCGAGCGCATGCGCACCATCGTCAGCGAGCTCAAGAGCTTCATGCGTGGCCACGATGACGCCGAGACCGAGACGGTCGACCTCGCGGAGGTCGCCCGCAGCACGCTGGTGCTCACCGAGCGCGAGCTGACGTCGAAGGCCACGCTGCACCGCGACCTCTCGCCCGCGTGGGTTGAAGGCGCGCCGCGCCAACGGCTGCATCAGGTGCTGCTCAACCTCGTCATCAACGCCAAGCAGGCCATCGAGGCGCGGCCCCTGGCCGAGGGCGAGGAGCACCGCATCGAGGTCACCACCCGCACCGAAGAAGGCGTCGGCGTGCTGACGGTGAGCGACACCGGCGTCGGCATTCCCGACGACCTGCGGCAGCGCGTGTTCGAGCCGTTCTTCACCACCAAGCCCGTCGGCGTCGGCGTCGGCCTGGGCCTGTCGCTCTGCGCGATGGTGATGGAACAGCTCGGCGGCTCCGTGGCCATCGACAGCGCACCCGGCGCCGGCACGCGCTTCACGCTGCGCATTCCGCTCGAACGTCCGCGCGCCGCAGCGCTTACGTAAGCGACGTCGCGCCCCACGGAGCGGTGTCCCATGGCTACGCTGCGGCCATGCGCACTCTCCTCCTCGGCCTCGTGGCGATGTCGCTGCTGGCGTGTCCTCCTCCGTCGATGCCCGGCACGGGCGGTGGCGGCGGCACGTTCCCTCCGCTCGGAGGGAGCGGAGGCTCGGGTGGCAGCGGCGGCTCCGGCGGATCTGGTGGCGGCGCCAACACTGGCGGCGGCACGGCGACCGGCGGTGGCACGACGACCGGCGGCGGTACAGCGACCGGCGGCGGCACGGCGACCGGCGGTGGCGCAGCGACGGGCGGCGGTACGGCGACGACAGGCGGCGGCTCGGGCGGTGGCGGCACCGGCACGGGCGGCACCGGCACGTTTGCGCTCCCCGGCTTCAGCA
>CAYWON010000038.1:29862-45527 GCA_964459885.1 uncultured Archangium sp. | reverse complement strand
CTCACGGTCGTGGCCTACGACAACGTGCGACCGCAGCTGATCAACTGGTCGTGGAACGCCATGGGCACCACGCTGAACTTCACCGAGGTGATGAAGCCCATCACCAACGCCAACCTCGACGTGGTGCGCGTGTCGAACAACACCAGCGTGGTGTCGACGCGCCTGTTCCGCGGTGACGACGCCATCCTCGTCACGCGGCCGCCGCCCAACGGCGTCGAGGTCTGGGAGTTCCGCATGTCGCACGGCTCGAACTACATCGAAGACGTCATGGGCAACGACCTCGTGCCGCTCGACGGCACCGCGCAGTACCGCGCCACGTTCGTGCCGGAGCTGCGCTGGACGCCGCTGGTCGAGCTGACGGGCACGCAGACCGTCGCGCCGCAGCCGGTGCTGGTGCCGCGCAGCACGGCCACGCTGGGCCGTCACGACGCCACGCTCCTCGCGCGCGTGGGCACCACGCTCGTCACCGCCGAGACAGGCACGCTGGGCACCTGCAGCACCCCGCCGTGCGCGCTGATGCCCCAGACGTTCGCGAGTGTCGCGACGACGGGCGACAACCCGGGCCTGCCGCTGCTCATGCACCGCGGCGCCCTGCACTACCAGCCGGTCGCCGGCGAGGTCTGGGCCACCGACGGCGGCGCGTGGCCGACAGCGCCCGGCCTGGTGTTCAGCGATGGCCTGGACGCGGGCGCGTTCTTCATCTCGGGCTCAACGCTCAAGCTGGCACGCTTCGACGGCGGCGCCTGGGACGTCACCAACGCCGAGACGGCGTACACGGGCTCCAGCAACTTCCCCATCGACGGCACCACGGTGGTGACCTCGGCCGCGGCGACGCCCACCGCCACCTGCGTGACGCTCGTCACGGGGAACCGCATCGTGCCGTTGACGAAGGGCGCGGCCGGCTTCGGCATCCCGCTCACCAACAACCCCGCGGCGAACTCGCTGCTGGTCACGAAATCGCGCGTCACGGCCACCGGCAGCCGCTGCGACTTCGCGCACCTCGAGCCCGACGGTGACCTCGTCTTTGTCGACAAGGCGGCCGGCGACCACGGCGTCACCAGCAACTTCCGCACGCTGCGGTCGGGCGTGTCCGACTTCGACGCCGTCGACGATCTGTGGGGCACCTACCTGTGGCTCGCGTCGATTGAGACCGGCCAATTGCGCCTCAACGCGCTCATCGTCGGCAGCCCGATGATCACGTTCCCGGCGCTGGGCCCCGACGGCGGCACCTCGCTCAACATCGACCCCGCGTGCGAGGCCTCGAAGCCACAGCTCTCGCGCATCGAGCAGGCCCTCTACGTCACCTGGCAAGAGCAGTGCGCCGGTCAGCCGTACAAGGTCTACGTGCGCGGCCTGTTCTGATCGCCGCACCATGCGCAAAGTCTGCGTTTAAGGGCTGATCATCGGCGCCGCGTAAGACGAGGAATTCGTTGACCCTCGACGGTGATGCTTCTACGTACGCGCCGCCATGTCGGAGCCCCTCTTCACCGCCGACGAACAGAAGAAGTTCGACGCGGGAATCGCTGAGCTGCTGTCCCATTACCCGTCTGATCGAAAGAGCGCCGCGATGCTGCCGGCGTTGCGACTCTTGCAGTCGCTCAAGACGTGGCTGCCGCCGGAAGGCATGAAGCTCGTCGCCCAGCACCTCGAGACGACGGTCGAGGCCGCGTACGAGGTGGCCACCTTCTACGTGATGTTCCACACGAAGAAGCCCGGCAAGTACGTCATCGACGTGTGCACCAACCTCGCGTGCGCGCTGCGCGGCGCGGAAGGGCTGCTCAAGTACCTCGAAGACAAGCTGCACACGAAGGCCGGCGACAACGGCGAGAAGTACTTCCTGCGTGAGACCGAGTGCCTCGCCTCGTGCGGTACGGCGCCGTGCCTGCAGATCAACGAAGACCACTTCGAGAACCTCGACAAGGCGAAGGTCGACAAGCTGATCGCGGAGAAGCTGTCATGAGCGTGCTCGCTGAGAAGGTCATCACGCGCGACTGGAACAAGGGCGCGAACCACACCCTCGACGGCTACAAGAAGAACGGCGGCTACGAGCAGCTGAAGAAAGCGCTCACCATGCAGCCGGCGGCCATCACCGACGAGGTGAAGAAGTCGGGCCTGCGCGGCCGCGGCGGCGCCGGTTTCCCCACGGGCCTCAAGTGGTCCTTCGTGCCGTCGCTCGAGAAGAACAACAAGCCGCGCTACCTCGCCATCAACGCCGACGAGTCGGAGCCCGGCACGGCGAAGGACCGCTTCATCCTCGAGAACGACCCGCACCTGCTGCTCGAGGGCATCGGCATCGCCTGCTACGCGCTCGGCGCGCACAGCTGCTACATCTACGCGCGCGGCGAGTTCAAGCACCCCTCGGCGGTGTTGGACAAAGCCATCGCTGACGCCTACGCGGCCGGCATCTTCGGCAAGAAGCTGATGGGCACGGACTACGAGTTGAACGTGTTCCAGGTGCGCGGCGCCGGCGCGTACATCTGCGGTGAAGAGACCGCGCTGCTCGAGTCGCTGGAAGGCAAGAAGGGCTGGCCGCGCCTGAAGCCGCCCTTCCCCGCGGTCGTCGGCCTCTTCGGCTGCCCCACGGTGGTGAACAACGTCGAGACCATCGCCTCGCTGCCCCGCATCTTCGAGAAGGGCGCCGACTGGTTCATGAAGCTGGGCACGGGCAAGTCGGGCGGTACGCGACTGGTCACGCTCTCGGGCTCGGTGAACCGACCCGGCACCTACGAAGTCGGCATGGACACGTCGATGCGCGAGCTCATCTACGACCAGGCCTACGGCCAGGGGCTGCCGCCCGGGCGCACGGTGAAGGCCTGCATTCCCGGTGGCTCGTCGGCGCCGGTGCTGACCGGTGACGAGCTCGACGTGAAGCTCGAGTTCGACGCGTTCAAGCCGCTTCAGTCGATGGCCGGCTCGGGCGGCGTGATGATCATGGACGACACCACGTGCGTCGTTCGCTCGCTCTGGCGCGTGGCGCGCTTCTACGCCGAAGAGTCGTGCGGCCAGTGCACGCCGTGCCGCGAAGGCCAGCCGTGGATGGCGCGGTTGATCCGCAAGATCGAAGAAGGCCGCGGTGAGATGGCGGACCTCGACGTGCTGATGAACGTGGCGTCGGCCATCGCGCCGTACCCGCCCATCGGCCTCGGCAACACCATCTGCGCGCTCGGTGACGCCGGCGCGCTGCCGGTGCAGAGCTTCGTGCAGAAGTTCCGGAAGGACTTCGAAGAGCACATCACGCTCGGGCGCTGCCCGCACGGCGACCAGCCGTGGGGTCACTTCGGGGAGTTCAAGTGAACGCCGAACAGGTTCTCTTCTGGGTCTTCGCGGTGTCCACCGTGGCTTCGGCCTCGGCGGTCATCTTCTCGCGCAACCCGATCGCGTCGGCGATGTCGCTGGTGGCGACGTTCTTCTTCCTCTCGGGCATCTACGTCCTGCTCTGGGCGCACACCATCGCGGCGCTGCAGGTGCTCGTCTACGCCGGCGCCATCATGGTGCTGTTCCTCTTCGTCATCATGCTGCTCTCGCTGACGGACCACGGGCCGGTGATGACCTTCACGCCCTCGCGCATCGCGGGTGGCGCGGCGGTGGTGGGGCTGTTCGTCGCGCTGGTCGCGGTCTTCCGCACGTTGCCCACGCAGTCGCTCGCGTGGACGGGCGACGCCGCGCGGCTCAAGAGCTTCGGCACCATCCAGCACCTGGGTGAGGTCATGTACACGCAGTGGCTGTTCCCGTTCGAAGCCGTCTCGCTGCTGCTGCTGGTCGCCATTCTCGGCGCCGTGGTCGTCGCCAAGCCGCGCATCTAACCCGCGCCAAGAGTTCACAGATGATCGAGACGATTTCGACCACCCACTACCTGGTTCTCGCCGCGGCGCTCTTCTGCCTCGGCATGTTCGGCGTGCTCGTGCGCCGCAACGCGCTGGTGGTGTTCATGTGCATCGAGCTGATGCTCAACGCCGCGAACCTCACCTTCCTGGCCTTCGCCCGCGAGCGCGGTGACGACCTGGGCCACCTGAGCGCCTTCTTCATCATCGCCGTCGCTGCCGCCGAAGCGGCCGTCGGCCTCGCCATCGTCATCTCGGTGTTCCGTGCGCGCGGCACGGTGAACATCGAGGAAATCCAGTCGATGAAGCACTGACAAGGACTGCACCGTGGAATCGCTCCAGACCTTCTTTCAGACCGCTCCCGTCGACGCAGCGCAGGCTGGCCAGGCGCTGTGGCTCATCATCGCGCTGCCGCTCATCGGCGCGTTCATCAGCGGCGTGTTCGGCAAGATCATCGGCCGCCCCAACGTGCACCTCGTCACCATCGGCGCGGTGGCGGGCAGCTTCCTGCTCTCGCTGCTCGTCTTCTGGACCATCAACGACTACCGCTCGGCGGCGCCGTCGGCGTTCGGCGGCATCCAGTACGCGGTGGGCGCTGACTTCGGCACGTGGTTCCAGGCGGGCACCTTCCGCGTGAACTTCGGCCTGATGGCCGACCACCTGAGCGGCACGATGCTGCTCGTCATCACCGGCGTCGGCCTGCTCATTCACATCTACGCGTCGGAATACATGAGCCACGACGCGGGCTACTGGCGCTTCTTCGCGTACCTGAACCTCTTCGTCGCCGCGATGCTGACGCTGGTGCTGGCCGACTCGCTGCCCCTGCTCTTCGTGGGCTGGGAAGGCGTCGGCATGTGCTCGTACCTGCTGATCGGCTTCTGGTACGACGACCCGCAGAAGGCCTTCGCCGGACGGAAGGCGTTCATCACCAACCGCATCGGTGACTTCGGCTTCCTCGTCGCGTCGTTCCTGACGGTGCTGGTCGTCGAGAGCATCGTCGTGCTGCCCGCGACGCAGCTGGGCCGCGCCGGCGTGACCGGTGAGATGGTCTCGGCGCGCTACGGCAGCGCCATCACCGAGAAGGGCCCGCTCTCGTTCCAGGTGCTGGAAGAGACGGCCAAGGTGCTGCCCAACCTGCTCGACCAGAAGATCCTCTCGGGCCCGCTGGAAGGCACCACGTACGGCGTGGCGCTGACCATCATCCTGCTGTGCTTCATGCTGGGCGCGGCCGGTAAGTCGGCGCAGATCCCGCTCTACGTGTGGCTGCCTGACGCCATGGCCGGCCCCACGCCGGTTTCGGCCCTCATCCACGCGGCCACCATGGTCACGTCGGGCATCTACCTGTTCTGTCGTGTCAGCTACCTCGTGGTGCTCTCGCCGACCGCGATGATCGTCATCGCCCTCATCGGCGCGGCCACCTCGCTCGTCGCCGCGCTCATCGCCTTCAGCCAGCGCGGCATGAAGAAGATCCTCGCCTACTCGACGGTCTCGCAGCTGGGCTTCATGTTCCTCGGCATCGGCGTGGGCGCCTTCTGGGCGGCCTTCCTGCACGTGCTGACGCACGCGTTCTTCAAGGCCTGCTTGTTCCTCGGCGCCGGCAGCGTCATGCACGGCAACGCCGAAGAAGAAGACATCTTCAAGCTGGGCGGCCTGCGCAAGGAAATGCCGGTGACGTGGGCGACCTTCCTGGTCTCGACCTTCGCCATCACCGGCATCGTGCCGCTGTCAGGCTTCTTCTCGAAGGACGCCATTCTTCACCTGGCGCACACGCAGCACATCGTCGGCTACCACGGCCTGCAGACGCTGGCCTGGGCCATGGGCACGCTGACGGCCGCGTGCACCGCGTTCTACATGATGCGCGCGTACTTCATGGCGTTCGAAGGCGAGCGCGCGAAGGACGCGAAGATCGCCCACGCGCACGAGTCAGCGCCCGCGATGACGGGCCCGCTGGTGGTGCTGGCGGTGCTCGCGGTGGTCGCGCTGGTGCACGGCCTGCCCATCATGCACGTGCAGCGCGGCGGCGTGACGGTGACGCAGACGTTGATGGAGAACTTCCTCGACCCTGTCTTCCGCACGACGAACGACCTCATCGCGCAGAAGCAGTTCATCGAGGTGCCCGCCGAGCACGGCTCGATGGTGGGCCCGTGGATCCAGGCGTGGCTCATCGCCATCATCTCGGGCGGCCTCGCGTATTTCCTCTACCGGAAGTTCCTGCCTGGCGGCGGGTCGCTCAAGGCCATCGAGCCGCTGCGCAAGTTCAGCTTCGCCAAGTTCTACGTCGACGAGGTGTACGAGCTGCTCATCATCAAGCCCATCGGCTTCGTGGCGCGCATCTTCCACCGCGTCATCGACGCGGTCTTCATCGACAGCGTCCTGGTGCACGGCACCGCCTGGCTGACCGCCCGCACTGGCGCGGTCTTGCGCTACTTCCAGACGGGTGACGCCCAGATGTACGCCGCCGTGATGGCGCTGGCAGCCTCGGGCGGCATCGTGTGGGCCATCTTCAAGGTGCTGCCGTGAACTCCATCTACGACTCGCGCATCCTCAACCTCGTCATCTTCTTCCCCCTGCTGGTGGCGGGCCTCATCGCGCTGCTGCCCAGGGGCGAGAAAGGCCAGATCCGCGCCGTCACGTTCGCGGGCATGCTGGGCAGCCTGCTGACGACGGTGTGGGCGTGGCTGCGCTTCGAAGCGAAGTCGCCCGTCGAGTACCAGCTGGAATACCGCCTCGAGTGGCTCACCGACGCGGGCATCAGCTACCACGTGGGCGTCGACGGGCTGGCGATCGCGCTGGTGCTGCTGACCGGCGTGCTCGGCCCGCTGGTGGTGCTGTCGTCGTGGACCTTCGTCGACGAGCGCGTGAAGGAGTTCCACATCGCGCTGCTGGTGCTGCAGACGGCGACCTACGGCGCGTTCTGCGCTGTCGACTCGCTGCTCTTCTTCATCTTCTTCGAGGCCGTGCTCATCCCCATGTACCTGATGGTGGGCATCTGGGGCTCCGAGGAGCGCCAGAAGGCGGCGATGAAGTTCTTCCTCTACACGATGGTGGGCAGCGTCTTGATGCTGCTGGCCCTCTTCGCCGTGTACTTCCTCGCGGCGCCGGCCGGGTCGCGCAGCTTCGACTATTCGACGCTGTACAACGGCCTGCTGGGCGCGAGCCGCGAGCTGGCCGCGTACCTCAAGGCCAACCCTTCCGGTGACGGCGTGGGGCTGTCGCCCGCGGCGCTGGCGCTCTTCAAGTACGGGCCGTGGCTCTTCCTGGCGTTCGCGCTCGCGTTCGCCATCAAGGTGCCGATGTTCCCGCTGCACACCTGGCTGCCCGACGCGCACGTGCAGGCGCCGGTGGCCGGCTCGATGATGCTGGCCGGCGTGATGCTGAAGCTGGGCACCTACGGCTTCTGGCGCTTCGCGATTCCGCTCTTCCCGGTGCAGGCGCGCCAGTACCAGTGGCTGTTCGCGCTGCTGGCCGTCATCGGCATCGTCTACGGCGCGCTGATGTGCCTCGCGCAGCGCGACATCAAGAAGCTCATCGCCTACTCGTCGGTCAGCCACCTCGGCTACTGCATGCTGGGCATCTTCGCGTTCACCACCGAAGGCGCGACGGGCTCGGCGTACCAGATGCTGAACCACGGCGTGTCGACCGGCGCGCTCTTCTTGCTCTTCGGCTTCATGTACGAGCGTCGCCACGCGCGTCTGATGAGCGACTACGGCGGCCTCGCGAAGGTGGTGCCGGTGTACACGGCGTTCTTCCTCGTGGTGACGTTCTCGAGCATCGCGGTGCCTGGCACCAACGGCTTCGTGGGCGAGTTCCTCGTGCTGCTGGGCACCATCAAGTCGAACCTGCCCCTCTGGTTCGGTGTCGTCGGCGCGACGGCGGTGGTGCTGGGCGCGGCCTACATGCTGTGGATGGTGCAGAAGGTCTTCTTTGGTCAGATCACCCACCAGGAAAACCACGCGCTGCTCGACCTCAACAAGCGCGAGCTCGCCGCGGCCATTCCCTTCCTCATCATGATCGTCGTCATGGGTCTGCGCCCGCAGCCCTTCCTCGACGTGCTCAACCCGGCCAGCGAGCGCTTCGTGGCGCGCGCGAAGTACGCCGCGGCCGACACGTCGCTCGACGAGCGCCGGGTGCGCGTCGTGGTGCGTCAGCTGCCGAAGCTCGCCGTCGCGCAGGCCGAAGGTCAGCCCCAGGCCCTGCCCCTGCCCACCATCGCGCCCGCGCAGCCCGCCGCGCCGCGCCCCCTCGACTTCGTGCGGCCGACGCGGCCCATGGTCATCAAGCCGGCGCAGCCGCAGCTGCAGCCCGCCACTCCCTGACGTGAAGGTGCCCTTGTGAACATCCCCAACTTCACCTTCCCCGAGTTCTTCCCGGTGCTGCCGGCCGGGGTGCTGCTGCTGGGCGGCGTGGTGCTGATGCTGTCGGAGGTCTTCCTCACGACCGCGAACCGCACGTACCAGGCCATCCTCGCGGCGTTCATGTCAGCGGTGGCCGGCGCCATCGCGATGAACAACGCCTTCGAGCCCGCGCGCCTCGCGCTGCAGGGCTACGTGGTGCTCGACCCGTTTTCACAGTGGACGACGGTGTTGGTGTGCCTCGGCACGTTCCTCACCGTGTTCCTGTCGTCGGGCTTCCTGAAGCACCGCAACGCCGAGCGCGGTGAGTTCTACGCGCTGGTGCTGTTCGCCGCGGCGGGCATGAGCCTGCTGTCGCTCTCGGCCGAGTTCGTCTCGCTGTTCATCAACCTCGAGGTGATGTCGGTCGCCACCTACGCGCTGACGGCGTTCCTGCGCCGCGGCCCGCGCCCGTCGGAAGCCGGCTTCAAGTACTTCATCCTCGGCGCGTTCGCGGCGGCGCTGCTGCTCTACGGCGCGGCGCTGCTGTACGGCGCCACCGGCGCGACCAAGCTCATCGACATCGGCAACGCGTTGCCGTCGGCCTTCGCCTCGAAGCCGGGCCTCGTCTACGCCGGCCTCGGCCTGGTGCTGGTGGGCTTCGCGTTCAAGGTGGCGGCGGTGCCGTTCCACATGTGGACGCCCGACGTCTACGAAGGCGCGCCCACGCCCGTCACCGCGCTCATGTCGGCCGGCGTCAAGGCCGCGGCGTTCGTCGCGATGGTGCGCGTGTTCCTCTTCCTCGTGAAGGGCATCGACCCGATGCTGCCTTTCACGGTCTTCAGCGTGCTCGCGCTGGTGACGATGGTGGGCGGCAACCTGTTGGCGCTGCCGCAGCGCAACGTGAAGCGCATGCTGGCGTACTCGTCGATCGCCCACGCCGGCTACATGCTGCTGGGCGTGGCGGCACTGTTCGCGCCCAAGGCCGTCGAAGCCGGCGCCAAGGTCGGCGTGCTGACCGCGACGCCGCTGCTGGGCGTGATGCCCGACGTGGCGCCGCTGGTCTTCAAGGGGCTGCTCTTCTACGTGCTGGGCTACACCGTCACCTCGCTGGGCGCCTTCGGCACCATCGCGGCGCTCGAGCGTCGTGAAGACGAGACGCGCGGCAACACTTGGGACCTCGAGCGCTTCGCGGGCCTCGCGCAGCGTCAGCCGGGCTGGGCGCTGGCCATGGCGGCCTTCATGCTGTCGCTGGGCGGCGTGCCGCCGACGGTCGGCTTCCTGGGCAAGCTCTTCCTCTTCAGCGCGGCGGTCGACGCGGGCCTGCTGGGCCTCGCCGTCGTCGGCATCCTCTCGAGCGTCGCGGGCGTGTACTTCTACCTGCGAGTCGTCGTGTACATGTTCATGCGCCCGGCCCCGGCCGACGCGCCCGCCCCCTTCCGTCACTGGACGACCGAGTTCGCGCTCGTGGCGTCGACGGTGGCGGTGGTGGTGTTCGGCATCATCCCCGGCCCAGTGACGGAGTGGTTCAGCCGCGCCGGCATGGTCTTCGGCCACTGACGAGCGGCGCCTCGCGCGCCCTGCCAACAGCTGAGGGAAGAAAAAGGCGGCCCGGCGTTCCTTTGCAGGAACTCCGGGCCGCGGGTCTTCTGGCACTCCAACTCGGCAAGGACACTGAAGACGTGGGGGGGAACGCCTTCAGCTTCAACTGCTAAGTCGAGTCTGTGCTTAGCCAGTAACGTGCCAACCGAAAGTACCGTTGATTCAACGGCTTGGCGGAGGCTCGGGCGTGGGGACTGCAGTGCTGCAATTTCAGCGCTGCAACCCGCCTTTCAGACCCGCAAAAGAAGGCGGCTCGGCGAACTTCACGCCGAGCCGCGGGTCTTCTTGCAAGATGCACCGTGAAGGTCGCCCAAGTAGTGGGGGGGAACCACTTCGACGTTCGTCTTTACGGCGCGAGCAACACGTAGCGAGGCTCGTGCCAACGATGTGTCCCCTGTCGGATCAACCGGTTCCGTGTGGCAGGCGGGCCTTCATTTCAGCTCTGCAAGCCGTTCGCATTTCAGAGATGAAATCGACCGACCGAAACGGAGACAACCGTCAGCTGCTCTGAGGCTCGTCGCCGCTCGTCTTGAGGCCCAGGCGCTTCATCTTCCGCCACAAGGTTGTAGCGGACACACCCAGCACCTCGGCGACGCGGCCGAGGTCCTGCGGTGATTGATCAAGCGCCGCGAGGATGGCGCGGCGCTCGGCGTCGGTGACCGCGTCGGCCAGCGTCTGCACAGGCCCGCCCGGCGTCGCCGCGGAAGCGACGGCGGCGGCGCTCGACACCGGCACCACCACCGGCTCGCGCCCCGAGCGCCGCAGCGGGAAGTCTTCGGGCCCCAGCTCGTCGTTCTCGGCCAGCGCGGCGGCCTGCTCGACGAGGTTCTCGAGCTCGCGCACGTTGCCGGGGAAATTGTAGGTCTGCAGGTGCTCGAGCGCGGCCTGCGTCAGCGCGCGCGGGCGGCGGCTGCGGGCGTTGGCCTTCTCGAGGAAGTGCCGCGCCAGCACCGGCACGTCTTCGAGGCGCTCGCGCAGCGGCGGCACCACCAGCGTCACGACCGCGAGCCGGTAGTAGAGGTCCTGGCGGAAGCGCTTGTCGTTGACCTCGCCCTCGATGTTGCGGTTCGTCGCGGCGACGGTGCGCACGTCCACCTTGATGGACGCGTTCTCGCCCACGCGCCGCAGCTCGCCTTCCTGCAGCACGCGCAGCAGCTTCGACTGGAACGCGGGGGCCGTCTCGGTCACTTCGTCGATGAAGATGGTGCCCTTGTCGGCCTCTTCGAAGAGGCCGCGACGCGCCTTCACGGCGCCGGTGAAGGCCCCGCGCGCGTGACCGAAGAGCTCTGACTCGAGCAGCGTCTCGGTGATGGCCGCGCAGTTGACGGGCACGAAGGGCGCGCGCGAGCGGTTCGACAGCGCGTGAATGGCGCGGGCCACCAGCTCCTTGCCGGTGCCTGACTCGCCCTGCACCAGCACCGTGGCTTCCGACGACGCTACGCGGGAGATGCGCGTGGTGAGGTCGCGCATGGCCTGCGAGCCGCCGACGAGCGCCGAGAGGCCGTGGCGCTGCTTGAACTCGCCGGCCATGACCTCGACCGCCGAAACGAGGCCCTGGTGCTCGAGGCCCTTGTCGACGCGGTGGATGAGCTCGCCGTCCTTGAAGGGCTTGGTGACGTAGTCGTACGCGCCGCGGCGCATCGCTTCGACGGCGGTCTCGATGCTGCCGTAGGCCGTCATCACGATGACCGCCAGCCGCGGCGAGATGTCGATGGCGCGCTTGAGCAGCGTGAGCCCGTCCATCGGCTCCATCTTGAGGTCCGTCAGCAGCAGGTCGACCTGGTGGTCCTGCAGCCAGGCGAGCGCCTCTTCGCCGCTGCCGGCTTCATCGACCGAGTAGCCTTCCGAGCGCAGCAGCAGCGCCGTGGTGGCTCTCATGTTGCGTTGATCATCGACGACGAGAATGCGGCCCTTGCGCGTTGACGGTGCGGAGCTCATCGGGTCCCTCTACCTAACACGACGATCCTCGAGTCCGCCGTGAACGACGCGGTGAGTGCGCCCTGACTCGCAGGGCGCTACTTCCGCAGCACGCGCTCGTCGCCGACGCGCAACGTCAGTCGTTCGCGGTCGAAATACTCCGCGAGGGGAATGAGGAACTTCCGCGACAGGCCGGTGAGGTCCTTGAACTGCTGCGTCGAAAGGCGCTCGTGGGTGGCGAAGTGTGCGCGCAGTGTGTCGGCGAGGGCGTCGAGCGTGGCGCGCGCGAAGAACAGCTCGCCCGCGCGCACCACCTGCCCCGAAGCGACGAGCGTCTGCGCCACCGCCGTGACGCGCGGGCCTGGCACGCCCAGGTGCTTCTCCAGCTCGCTCACCGTGGGCGGCGCGAGCGCGTACTTCGTCAGCACCTCCATCAACTTCCGCTGCAGCGCTTCAGACTGCTCGGTGAACGCGCGCCCGCGGCCCGGCAGTCGCAGCACCTCTTCAAAGAGCTCCACGCGGCGTGCCTCGAGCAGCGCCGTCAGCACCCGGGCGAACACGCGCTCCGACGGGCTGCCCAGCCGCTGCCGGAGCTCCTCGCGCGGCATGCCCGACGCTTCGCGCTGCGTGGCGTGGAAGACCTCGAGCCGCGCCAGGGCGCGCGCCGACAGCGCTGCGACCACCTCGCCAGCGACGAAGCGACGCGCCTCCTTGTCGACCAGCACCGCCGTGCCCTTCGCGCTCGACCGCTCCAGCGCCCTGCTCACCTCGCGCTGCGGGGCCTGTGCTCGGGCAAAGAGACCCGCCTCGTCGAGGCCCGCGTAGCCCGCTTCCACCAGCAACAGCCTGACGCGCTCGTCCAGCGGGGCCTCGGCGAAGCTGCGCACCGTGTCGGCAGCGCCCTTGCGACGCCGCGGCGGGTTGACCAGCACCACGCGTCCACCGGCCACCGTCGCGCCGCGACCTTCGACCGCGCGCGTGCCCCGCACGATGAAGCGCTGGCCCGGCAGCGCGGCGACCGGCGCGGCGAGGCGCAGCTGCGCGAAGCAGGTCTCACCGGGCCGCAGCGCGTCGACGTCGAGCAAGCGCACCACGGCTTCGACCTGTGCGGTGCCCAGCGTCACCAGCCTTCGTGAACGGCGCCCCAGCGGCGCGTCGACCGACGGCAACAGCGAGAGCTCCACGTCCAACACGCGCGCCTCGGGCAGCTCGCCAGCGCGCGTCAGCGCCAGCCCGCGGTGCACCTGCGCCAGCTCGAGGTCCGGCAGGTTCACCGCCACGCGCTCGCCCGACACCGCGACGTCGACGGCCGCCCCGTGCCGCTGCAGGCCGCGCACGCGCAACGGCCCGGGGACCGATGGCAGCAGCGAGACAGCGTCCTGCGGCGAGAGCCGACCGCTCCACAGCGTGCCGGTGACGACGACTCCGAAGCCCTTCACGGTGAAGGCGCGGTCGACGGGGAGGAACAGGGGCGCGTCGGTGGCGCGGGCGGCCTGCGGCTCGCTGACGAGCGCGGTGACCTGCCGCTGCAGCGCATCGCGGAGCGCGTCGAGGCCCTCACCGGTCTTCGCGCTCACCGCGACCAGCTGCGCGCTTTCGAAGGGCGTGCCGACCACCAGCGCGCGGAGGTCAGCGTCGAGCAGCTCGAGCCAGCCGTCGCCGAGGCCGGGCAGCAGGTCCGCCTTGGTCACCACCAGCACCCCACGGCGCACACCGAGCAACGTGCAGATGTCGAGGTGCTCGCGCGTCTGCGGCATGACGCCTTCGTCGGCGGCCACCACCAGCATCGCCACGTCGACGCCGCCCGCGCCCGACGCCATGGCCTTCACGAAGCGCTCGTGACCGGGCACGTCGATGACGCCGACGGTGTCGCCGCCCGGCAGCGTCAGGTGCGCGAAGCCGAGCTCCAGCGTGATGCCGCGACGTTTCTCTTCAGGCAGGCGGTCGGTGTCGATGCCGGTGAGCGCGCGAACGAGCGCCGTCTTGCCGTGGTCGACGTGACCGGCCGTGCCGAGAATCATGCTGGGACTTCAGCGCGGCGGCCGGGCGATGGGGTGCTCGCCGGTGTCGAAGCGGTGATCGTCGACGACGTCTTTGTAGTCCCAGGGGAAGACGAAGAAGTCGTCTGAGGTCTCCGCCGCGAAGTCGGGCTCGAAGCGGCCGGGCCGCGCGATGAGCGCCGCCGATTTCACGGCCTTCACGCCGCTGGCGCGGGCGAGCTTGGTCGCGAACACGATGGAGTCACCAGAGCTGGCGACGTCGTCGACGATGAGCACGCGACGGCCTTCGAGCTCCTTGGGCATCTCGTCGCGCGCGCGCGCGCTGCGCTTGGTCTCGCGGCTGCGCTCGGTGACGCGCACCGGGAAGAAATCGACCTTCAGCGCCGACGCGATGGCGCCGCCGACGAAGACGCCGCCGTGCACGAGGCCCACCACCGCCTGCGGCTTGAACTTGGCGTTGGCCGCGCGCGCGAGCTGCTGCACGCAGCGATCAAACTCACCCCACCCCAGCTCGCGAATGGACTGACGCTGGCTGAAGTCGTTGGCCGGCAACCCGGTCGGCACCGTCGGCACGCCACCCGCCGCCGAGAAGACGTCTTCGGGCTCGGGGCGCTTGCTCACCACGCGCTTCACGGGACTCGTCGGCTTCCTGGTCTGCTTCGTCTTCGTCGTCGCCACGACGTAGGAAATAGGCCGAAACGCGCGCGCGCCAGAGCGGAAACCGACGACGCAGCTCGTCACCGCTGCGTGACCCTCGGCTCCGAGGTCTCCGCCAGAGCGAGCAGGAATAAGCTGCGGCGGTCATGTCGCGCCTCGTTCCGCTGCTTCTTCTGGTCCACGCACACCTCGCCCACGCGCAGCACACGAGTGACGACGAGCTCTCCAGAGCGTTCGACCCGCCGAAGGAGCTCAAGGTCTTCGAGCCCGAGCGCAACGTGCCGGCACCTCCGCCGCTCGAAGACGTCGACGAGCAGACGCGCGCGGCGTTCGAGCAAGGCCTGGCAGCGGCGAAGGCTGCGCTCGAGTCGGGTGACGCTGCGGGCGCGCGAGAACAGCTCACGCTCGTCGAGCTGAGTGCGTTCGTGCTGGGCGGGCCGGAGCGAGTGCGCGTCAATCAGCTCCAACGCGCGGCGGCGCTGGCGTTGAACGATGGCAAGGCGTTGCCAGCGCTCGAGGTGAAGTGGCTCGCCGCGTGCGGGCCCAATGAGGTCGCCGCGTGCCGTACCGACGCGCTCCAGGCGCTCTCCGCGCACGACAAGGCGCGCGCCGAGAAGTTCCGGGTCGCCGATGCCTGCGTCGCTGCCGCCGAGCAGGCGCCTGGAAAGCCGGCACCGGCGTGCCTGAAGGCCGCGCTTCCGCAGTACCAGAAAGCCGAAGACACCCTGATGGTGGCGCGCGTCGAGCTGGTGAGTGCGCTCGCGCTCGCTGCAGACCCGAAGCAGAGCAAGGCCGCGAAGAAGGCGCTGACGAAGCTGGGCGAGACGCTCGACGGTCGCAACGGGCACGTGCGTCAGGCGGCGTACGACGCGCGCGCGAAGCTCGAGCTCGGCGAGGGCAACGTGAAAGACGCGGCCACGTCGGCGCTGCTCGGCGCTGAAGCGTTCGCCACCACCCTGCCCCACGAGCAGCGCTATTGGGCGCGCACCAAGATGGTCGACGAGGCGTGTGCCGCGTACGACAAGGAGAAGGGACGCGACGCCTGCCGCCAGCTCGAGAAGCAGCTCGTCGGGCACTACGTGTTTCACGACTTTTCGAGAGAGCACCTCACCGAGAGGCAGTTGATCGGCCACGACATGCTGGTGGCGGTGAACGAGCACTACTCGGTGCTGATCAGAGACTGCCTCGCGAAGGAGGTCCGTGAGATCGCCGACAAGGCGCAGGCCTCGTACCTCCTGAACTGGCTGGTGCTTGGAAACGGGCGCGTCGACAACTTCCACTCGATCAGCTCCGAGCAGGACCAGAGCCGCTTCGTGACGTGCTTGCGTGAGCAGTTC
>CAYWON010000038.1:0-29816 GCA_964459885.1 uncultured Archangium sp. | reverse complement strand
GGGCTTCTCGGTGAAGAGCACCATGCGCGCGACGGAAGAGTCGGAGCCGGAATAGGAGGAACCGTTGCGCAGCGCGTGGCGCAGCTCCTTCTGTCGGTGAGCGTGACCGCGTTCGCTCCATGTTCACCAACAGTTGGCTCAACTCGACACGAGGTCGCAGCGCCTCTCGGCGATGGCCACGGAATCGCTTTCCACATCAAGAGCACACTGCTGGCGGACAGCGTCAAACCTCGCCAACCGTGAAGCCTCGGCAATGAGCCGTCAGGGCGCGCAGCTGTCGACCACTGTCGACCCGCCGGGCGTCGGCACCGAGAACGCAAGCGCACGGCACTGCGTCGCGCCGGGGCACGCGCTGCTCGGCGTGCACGCCTCGAAGCACGCGCGCCCGCTGAACGTCGACGGAGGTCCCAGCGTGCCGCACACACCGCTGTGGCACTCGCCGTCACTCGCGCATGACTCGCCACCACGCTTCACGCCCGTCGTCGCGCGCGCGCAGCGCTTCCGGGCGGCGGGAGAGGCCGGGTCACGCTGCAAGCTGCACACGCCGCCATCGCCACACTCTTCGTCGAGCAGACACGCGCCTCGTCCGCAGACAGCGCGCGTCGCCACCTGATCGTCGGCGGTCATCGCCACGCCGTCGGGGCCGCGCGACAAGAGGTGCACCGTCGGAACGCACGTGTCCTCGCCACAGCCCGCGTCGCCATCGCAGAACACCGCGCACACGCCAGGGCGACGCACGCCGCGCGAGTCATCGAGCTGGCAGAAGTTGCTGCGACAGTCGCTGTTCAACGCGCACGACGCGCCGGGGCCACCACCGCCTGCAGGTGGGCTGCACGTCGTGGTGAAGGTGGACGCCGTCGTCGACGCGATGACGCGCGCTCGGCAGGTGACACCCGCGTCGTAGCGCCCGCAGTCTTCTTCGTCGCGACACGTCGGTCGACAGCCACGCATCGCGGCCGTGGTGCCGTACGCGGTGCTCAACATGAAGTCCGCGTCGCAGACGCCTTCGTCGCCGCAGTCAGCGTCGCTCGCGCACCCTGAGAAGCAGAAGTACGGCGCCGTCGCGGGCGAGACGACGAGCGGATCATTCACGCACTTCGCGCTGCGGCACGCGCGCTCGGCCACCACCGAGCCACCGTCAGCGAGCACCTGCGGCGCGCACGGCGCCCCCACGCCACCGTCGCCCAGCGAGAACTGACAGACCCCGGCGACGAGATCGAACTCCGAGGGCACGTCGAAGGGCTGGCAGCTCAAACCGGTACGGCAGGTGCCGTCGGCGTCACACCGCGCGCCGAAGCCGGTGTCGGCGAGACACACGCCGTACTCGCGACCCGAGAAGTCGCCGACGAAGCGCGTGCACACCTCGCCAACGGCGCACGTGCCGGACGCCAGCGGGTCGCAGTACGCGCGACACAGGGCCAACGTCGCCGACTCGGGCATGCACGTGAGGTTGGGCTGGCAGTTGCTCCCCGTCGGTGTGCGCACGCAGGGCTCGCGCAGCCCACGCTGACCGGCCTGCGGCGAGAAGCAGACGCCGATGGGTCCGTCGGCCTCGAAGACGAGCGACGTGGAAGACGAGTAGGTCAGGCCGTAGCAGATCTGCCCTGACACGCAGTCGGGCTCGTAGAGCGCGCAGCTCTTGAGGCATACCGGGCTCGCGTTGACGTTGACGCACACGAGGCCCGCCGCGCACGCCGTACCAGCGGGGCACGGTGCGTTCTCTGACACGCCGACGCACAGGTGGCCCGAGCTGCACACGAGCCCCGACGGACAATGCGCGTCGGTGAGGCACGCGACGCACGCGCCGTTTGGCGAGCAGTGCGGCTGCCCCGGCGGTGGACACTGCGAGGTGCTCGCGCACAGCACACACTTGCGCGTGCCGACGTCGCACACCGGCCGCTCTGCGGGGCATTGACTGGAGCTGCCGCACTCGGCGCACGCGTACGTCGTCAGGTCGCAGAAGCCGCTGGCGCAGTCGGCGTTGCCGGTGCACCCGCGAAACCGACACTGCCCGCCGACGCAGCGCTCGCCCAACGCGCACTCGACGTCGTCGCCGCACGGGACATCGGCTTCACACGCGCCGGCGCGACACACGGCGCCGTGCGCGGCGCACGCGGCTGGGCCGTCACACGAGATGGGCGTCACGCCCGCGTCGAACGGCACCGCGGCGTCCGGCGTCGGCTCGACAGGGCACGCCGTCATCACCAGCACGCTGAGAGTCAGGAGCCGCCGCACAGCGCACGAGCATAGCGCCGCTTGAGTGACGCACCCGCGCGTCGCGCATCACGTCGGTCGAGAGCGCGTCAGCACGACGGGGGACGCACACGAAATCTCGACGCAGCTTCGCTGAGCCGCTCCAGGGCGACCGGGCCGACGCCTCGCCACGTCTGCGAGACGGGACAAGCCCGCGTGGAGCAACGCGCTCGTCGCGGGGCGCCCGCCGTGCGCTTCACGAGCAGAAGTGACGCACCGCGGCCTCGAGCACTTCCGCGCAGCGGTGCAGCTCGTCGACAGGCACGTACTCGCCCGTCTGGTGCGCGACGGTGATGTCGCCGGGGCCAAACACCACCGGCGTGGCGCCCAACGCAGCGAGCTGCGGGCCTTCGGTACCAAACGCGACCGTGTCGACGGCGCGGCCGGTCTGCTGCGCGATGAACTGCACCACGTCGGCCGACGACTCCGTGTCGAAGCCGCGGTCCATGCGCAGCGGGCGAACGCTCGCCTCGAAGCCGGGCTCTTCCGCGCGGCACTCAGAGATGAGCGAGTGCACCTTCTCGAGCACCACCTCGACCGGCTGCGTGGGCAGCGGCCGCCACTCGAGCGTCAAGCGCATGTGGCCGGGGATGACGTTCTTCGCTTTTCCACCCTGCGCCATGCCGACGTTGAGCGTGCTGAACGCCGGCACGAAATCGGAGTGCACGTGCGCGCGCAGCTCGCCCGCCGCGTAGCGCTCGAGCCGGGTCAAGAGCCGCGCCCCACGGAAGATGGCCGACGCACCAGTGTCCGGGTACGCGGAGTGCCCTTCCTTGCCGAAGACGTCGATCTCCGCGAGGCAGTAGCCCTTGTTGGCGCGAATCGGCCGCAGCGACGTGGGCTCGCCGATGATGGCGCGCTTCGCCTTGCCGAGATTGACCTCCACCAGCTTCTTGGCGCCGACGCAGCCGAGCTCTTCATCAGCGGTGAACGCCAACAAGAGCGGCCGGGCGGTCTGACCTTTCGTCTTTTCAGCAGCGGTCAGCGCGCAGGCGATGAAGGCCTTGGTGTCGCAGGAGCCGCGGCCGTACAGCTTGCCGTCGCGCTCGGTGAGCGCCAGCGCCTCTCTCCACTCGGGGTCGAAGGGCACGCAGTCGGAGTGACCGACCAGCGCCAGCTCCGGCAGCCCTTCGCCTCGGCGCGCGAGGAGGTTCGCTTTCTCGACGCCGGCGTCGTCGCGGTAGCGCTGGCGCTCGCACACGAAGTCGAGCGCCCGCAGCTTCCCTTCAAGGACGTCGATGATCGGCAGGTTCGAGCGGGTGGAGGTCGAATCGATCGCCACCAGCTCGCGGAGCAACGTCACCAGGCCCGAAGACATGGTGACGTGCTTACCACTGCCTCGCGTCAGTTACGGCGTGATGCTGCCCAGCATCACCGAATGGCCGTCGTTCGAGATGCCGATGACGCCGAGGGTGGTGGGCATCGAGCCGACGAACGCGCTCGGAGTAAGGCTGGGATCGAGGTACTCAAGCGTCGCGTTGTTCTGGAACGTGAAGATCCGCTGCACGGCTCCCGGTGCGTTCCCGATGCAGAGCTCCACCGACCCGCTGCGAAGCGCCGTACCGCAGGTGCCATCGGCCCGTCGACGCACCATGCCTGCCGCGTCATCGACGACGTACATGAACACCGGGTCGAAGGTGATGGCGCCATAGCGGGTCATGGTGTCGCCCTGAAACGGGCGCGCCACGACGGAAGCGGACGACGTTGACGGCTCGTCGACCGGGCGGAACGCGCCGTCGCCCAGCATCGCGCGCCACTTCGAGGTCGTCTGCGAGGTCGACGCGAGCAACGGGCCCGAGCGCCGAAAGGTCTGCGTGCCCACTTCGGTGTCGGCCGCGGCCGCGGTGCCATTGGTCACGACCCGCAACTTGCGGCCCACGGTCGTCCCGCTCTCGTAGGCAACGGCCCGCGTCGGCGACAGCCAGCCGATGATCCAATCGATGGCGAGCGAGCCGCTGACGTCGAGGTCGGTGGTGGACGGCGACGGAGGCACGGCCTCTTCGCGGACCGCGTCGAACCCGCCCGCGTTCGTGTAGCGGTAGATCATCCGCGTGCCGCCGACGTTGTACTCGAGCTCATTCACGTTGGCCGGCAGGTTGAAGACAGCGCCATCGCTCGACTTCGCACAGAACCAACGAGGTCCCGTCGAGGTGGTGAAGCAGGGGTAGTCAGTCGACGAAGAGCCCAGCGAGCTCACGCTGCCGTTGGCCACGCTGACGCCAGAGAGCGCCACCGCTGCGGTCGTCGCGGTCGGCGAGAGCACGCGGACCTGACAGTTCACCGTGCAGTTCGTGTACGCCCAGGCCGTGGGGTTGGTGTTGAGGGAGCCGTTGACCGCCGTGAACGCCGCCGCGAGGTCGCTGGTCGGCGTCACGAGGTGGTACTCGTCGGTGTTCTCGCGAACGAACCAGCGGTCGGCGTTCTGGCTGCGGATGTCGGTCGACCCGCCTGACGCCGGGAACGTCTGCGCCATGGCCGGGTTCGCGATGGGGATGCGCGTCAGCGACCGGCCCGACATCAACGTGCGCGCCACGAACAACGTCGACTCGTCGGTCGAGATGCCGATGGTCGAGACCGCGTCCTCACCGCCGAAGCTCGTCAGCGTTCCGGTGGCGATCTCATAGAGGAACACCGCGTCGCCGACGTACCAGGCGGCGTACTTCGCGTTGCGCGAGAACTGCGGCGAGGAGAACCCACCGACGGCCAGGAACCGGAGTTCACCGGTCTGCGCGTGCACGATCGCCAGCCGCGGCGTGCCCTCACTGATGTTCAAGAACGACCAGGCGAACGGGTTGAGGTTGATGCTCGAGATGCCACCGATGGTGACCGTGGAGTTGCCGCGCCAGATGGGCCGGTACCACGACAACGACGCGCCCGGCAGCTGGGTGATCTCACCCTCGCGCACCACGACCTGACCCAGGCTCAGCTTCGGGTGCGACGGCGCGGTGGCCACGACTTCCCACACGCCGACCGGCGCGGTGATGGCGAACACGCCGTTGGCGGCGGGCGTACCCGACACGTTGGCGCCCTGCACGGTCACCTGGATGTCGCGCGGGCTGCGCGCGCCCAGGAACGTCACCAGACCCTGAATGGTGCCCGTGCGCGGCGCGTCGTCGGTGAGGTCCAGCGGCACGTCGGGGTTGACGCCGCGCTGCACGATGACGACCGCGTTCGCCGAACGGAAGAACGGCTCGCTGCCCGCGCGCGCCAGCACCGACTGCGTGCCCGTCGGCACGTTGACGAGCGAGAACACGCCCATCGCGTCGGTCACCGACGAGACGCCCGTGCCCGGCACCGTCACCGACACACCGACCGCCGGCGCGCCGTTGTACGTCGCGATGCCCTTGAGCTGCCCCACGGGCGTCAGGCGAAGCTCGCCGACGTCCTTGGTGCCGCTGGCGTCGACGCCGATGCCCACGCGACCCTCGCGCGTGTCACGCACCTCGACGCTGACCACGTACGCGCCGTTCTTGATCTTGCTGAACGAGAACGTGCCGTCGGTGGCCGTGCGCGTGCCCACCGTCTCGGGGCCGGTGGCGATGACTGAGAGGTTCGACGCCTCGGCGCCGTCGGCGAACACCACGCGCCCGGTCACCGTCGCCGCGGAGGCCTTGAAGTTCAACACCGGCTCCGGCGCCGCCACCCCGCCCTGGGCGATGGTGGTCGACACGCTGACCTCTTCGACGTCGGCGTCGCGCACCGTGGCGCGCACCACGTACTCGCCGTCAGGGAGCCCGCTCACGGTGAACGCGCCCTCGCCGTCGGTCACTGTCGCGCCGCTCGACGGGCCATAGACGAACACCGCGATGCCCGCGGCGCTGCCACCTTCCACCGTGACGCGACCCGCGATGGATCCTGCGGGGCCACAGGCGCTCAACAGCGCCAGCACCGCCAGACACGACCAGCTCTTCTTCAACATGAGGCTCCTCCCGATGGATGACGACTTGAAACGACGAGGTACGAATGTGCTCTAGCGAAGCGTGTGCATCACGGCGTCGAAGCGCGCCCCGATCTCTTCCTGCTTCGAGTGCCGACCGGCGGTGATGATACGCCGCCCACCCACCACCACGTCACGCACCGAAGACGAAGGCGCACCCATCACCACACGCACGTCGTCGACGCCGCGCAGCGTGGGGTGGTCGAGACTCAAGGCGACGAAGTCTGCGCGCGTGCCCGGCAGCAGCGTCGACGGCCCCAGCCCGAGGCTGCGGGCGCCGCCGTCACTCAGCGTCGTCATCAACCGCCGCGCCACGCCGTCGACTTCACCCTTCCCCGGGTCGAGCACATTGCGACGCAAACGAAGCAGCCGCAGGTGCCCTTCGAGCATCTGCGCTTCTTCCAGCATGCCGATGTGCGCGTGGCTGTCGGTGCCGAGGCTCACGTGCGCGCCGGCGGCGAGCAGCTCGTCAGCCCGCACGATGCCGTCGCCCAGGTTCCGCTCTGTCGACGGGCACGCGCACACCGTCGCACCTGCGCGACCGAGCGCCGCGACCTCTGCGTCGTCGAGGTGCACCGCGTGCACGGCCGTGAAGTCGGGCGTGAGCAGCCCTTCGCGCGCCAGCAGCGCCACCGGCGTCAGCCCGTACTCGGCTTCACACGCGCGCAGCTCCGCGGGCTGCTCAGCGACGTGCATGTGCACCGGGCCCTCGCGCCACTCGCGGGCGATGCGCGCCAACCACGACGCCGGCACCGCGCGCACCGAGTGCGGCGCGAGCCCGACTGAGACCAACGGGTCGCCCGCGAAGACGCCGCGCAGGTCAGCCGTGCGAGAAAGAAAAGTGTCGACGTCGCCGTCGATGAAGCGGCGCTGACGCGGGTTGGGCGCGACGTTGAAGCCCGCGCGCGCGTAGCCCACGCGCAGCAACGCGATGCGCAGCCCGACGTCACGCGCGGCGGCCACCACCTGCCGCGCCAGCAGGTGCACGTCGTCGTAGGGCGTGCCGTCCGCCTGGTAGTGCACGTAGTGGAACTCGCCGACGGTGGTGACGCCGGCCAGCGCCATCTCGAGGAAGCACTGCCGAGACACGTCGTACAGCTGCTCGGGCGAGAGCGCCGTCGCGGCCGCGTACATCGCCTCGCGCCAGCTCCAGAAGTCGTCGCGCTCGTGGCCCGCCGCGAGGAACTCGGTGCGCCCGCGCAGCACGCGCTGAAAGGCGTGCGAGTGCCCGTTGATGAAGCCGGGCAGCACCAGCGCACCGGGCAACCGCACGTCGGTCACGGGGCCCCGCACCGCGTCAGCCGCCTGCACCACGCCGTCGTCGCTCACGTACAGCGGCGCGCCGCGCACGAGCGCACCGCCGATGAAGGCCGCGTCGGGCAGAAAGCGCGTGGTCATGCCGGGTAGTACGGCCTCAGCATCAAGAAGACGACGACGCCGGTGACCGACACGTAGAGCCACAGCGGCCACAAGACGCGCGTGACGCGGGTGTGACGCGAGAACTCCTTCTTCCACGCGAACCAGAACGCGGTCAGCGACAGCGGCACGATGCCGATGCTGAGCAAGACGTGCGAAGCCAGCAGCACCAGGTAGACGGTGCGCACCGCGCCCACGCCGCCAAACTTCGTGTCGCCGTGCACCGCGTGGTATGCGAGGTAGCCCACGAGGAAGAGCGCCGAGGCCGCGAAGGCCGCCACCATGAAATAGCGGTGGAGGTCGCTGCGCCCGCGCTTCACCGCCACCCAGCCCGCCACCAACAGCGTCGCCGCCGTCGCGTTGAAGCAGGCGTTCACCGCGGGCATGAACCGCAGGTTGACGTCGGCGCTCTGCAGGCCGCCGTGAAACAGCAGCAGCCACGAGAGCAACGCCAGCGCCGCCGCCGAGACGATGGCGTTGAAGACGAAGAACGAACGGTCACTCGGCGCTGCGGCGGGAACGGAAGCCATCGGGGCCCTCTTACACTGTGCACAGCAGTTCTCAGGTGGGCTCGTGTCTCAAACGCCCACATTGATCTTTGTCAACGATTGGTCAGACTCCGGGCTTCTCGCCTCAAGAAGCACACCAGAAGTCCTCAAACCTGCAGCGGGGTGGCCGATGCGACTCAAACCCTTCCTTGGCGCGTGCGCCGTTCTACTCAGCGCGCACGTCGCTTCGGCTGATGAAGCCGCGTGCACGCAGTCCCGCTCGACCGTCTCGCTCGAGCGCCGCTTGCGTCAGCTGTACCTCGACCTGCTCGGCCGCCCGCCGACGATGGAGGAGTACCGCTTCACGCAGATGAAGGGCGGCATCCTCGAAGAGGACATCAACGAGCTGATGCAGCGCGAGGCGTACTACTCGCGCCTCAAGGGCTACCACCGCGCGCTGCTGCGCTCGAACATCAGCGCGTCCATCAACAACAACGGCGACTCGCGCCTGCAGGTCTCGACGGACTTCTTGAAGCCGCTCGAGCTGCGCGGCAACCCGTCGCGACCGCTGCGTGGCCGCAACGGCACGGGCTGCGACCACTTCATCCGCCAGGACGACTGCAACGCGGTGAGTGAAGACCCGCACCTCGAGCCCGCGGTGAAGACCTGCCGCGACGAGCGCAACGTGCCGCTGCCCGTGTCGGTCAACTACAACCCTGACAACTACGCGTGCGCGCGCATCACCATTCCCGCAGCGGCGGGCGTTGGCTGCTACGGCGCTGTCGACGGCGGCACCATCGCCAACCCCGACGGCGGCGCGCGCCTCGCGGTGCAGGACAAGGAGCTGTACTACTGCGACGGCCGTCGCGAAGAGACGGACGGCGGCTTGCGCTACTACCTGTGCAAGCCCAACTCGACGCTGGTGAACCAGGGCCTGACGGAAGAGGTGCTGGACAACGACGGCCGCATCGTCGCGTACCGCAACCCGACCGCGACGGCTGGTCAGACCGCGCGCATGGACCGCTGCTCGCTCAACCTCGTCGAGACCAACGGCGTGCGCGGCCGCTACGCGTTCCAGAACGGGTGCATTCAGCGAGAAGGCGTGGTGACCACCACCGCGCCGCACTGGGATCTCGCCAACACCGCTTCGAACACGCCGGTCACCATGTGCGCCATCGAAGCGCAGACCGCCGACGTCAACCCGTGGACGATGGAGAGCTGCGAGTCGCGCTTCGCGAGCGATCGCACCTGCGGCTGCGGCGTGGCGTCGCGGCGCTGTGAGAGCAACACCGGCCTGATGCACACGCAGCGCGTGGCCGCGGTCAACGAAGAGCCGCTGCAGGTCATCGACTCGGTCATCCGCCGCGACGAGAGCTACTTCAACATCCTCACCACGCGGCGCAGCTTCGTGAACGGCCCGCTGAGCCAGCTGTACCGCGGCACCCAGAGCCCCACGGTCTGGGTCGCCACGGCGCCGACGAACAAGCAGCTCGTGCCCGACGTGCCGCTCGACCAGCCCGACACCTGGGTCGAGTACACGCGCGACGAGTACGCCTCAGGCGTGCTGACGACCGCCGCGTGGCTCTACCGCTTCCCCACGCAGCGCGCGCGCGTCAGCCAGTTCTGGGACGTGTTCCTCTGCAAGCACTTCGCGCCGCCTGCGGGCGCCGTGGTGCCGCCGCCGGAAGACAGCTGCAACCGCGACAACAACCTCGCCACGCGCTGCGGCTGCTCGTACTGCCACGCCACCATCGAGCCCGTCGGTGCGCACTGGGGCCGCTTCGGTGAGCGCAACGCGCAGTACCTCGACCCCAACGTGTTCCCGAAGGTCTCGGCCAAGTGCCGCGACTGCGCGCTGGCGGGCAACACCAACTGCGACAACGAGTGCGGCAACTACGTGATGCAGGCCTTCGACGGCGAAGGCGCGGCGTCGCTCGGCCTGCTGCGCACCTACCTGTACCGCACCACCGACGAGGAACCGAACATCGTCGGCGGCCCGAAGCTGCTGGTCGAGCGCATGCTGCAGACCGGCGACCTCGAGAAGTGCGCGGTGCGCAACGTGTGGAACCACCTGCTGGGCCGCCCGATGACGACCGAGGAAGAAAAAATGTACCTGCAGGGCCTCGTCGACCAGTTCGCCATGAGCAACCACAACCTCAAGCACCTCATGCTGCAGATCGTGTCTACCGACGCGTACCGGAGGGTCGACTGATGCGCGCCTTCATCACCGCTGCCCTCGCTGTGGCCGTCGTGGGCTGCACCAAGGGCCCCGCCGCTGCCACCGACACGCCGGCCGAGCTGACGCCGGTCCAGCTGCCTGACCAGCACCCGCCGCTCAACCCGTTGCCCGACCCCGAGATGAACGGTGGTCACGCGGGCCGCGCGCCGCGGCGCATCTCGGTGCCGCAGCTCAAGGAGAGCATCGTCACCGTCACCGGCCGCCAGTGGTCGCAGATCGACAACCTCGCCAACTCGCTGGGCCAGGCCGACTACGCGCTGGTGGTCTCCGACAGCACCGAGGCCAACCTGGTGTTCGCCAAGTTCCTCGACGACGGCGCCCGCGAGGTCTGCATGGCGACGGCCCGCGCCGACCTGATGCTCGCGCAAGACAAGCGGGTGCTGTGGCCCGACGTGCCCGGTATGGGGCGCGACTTCACGTTGGTCGCCGACAGCGACGTGCAGACCAACCTGCAGACGCTCGCCGTGCGCTTCTGGGGCTCGCCGTTCGACGCCGAAGAGCTCGGTGCGTGGACGCTGACGTTCAAGAAGATGGCCGCGCGCGCCGCCAGCGTGAACAAACCCGAACAGGCGTGGGGGTCCATCTGCATCGCGATGATGACCGACCCGCGCTTCATCACCTACTGAAGGCCAGGGAGACACCATGAAGAAGAAACTGGAACTCCCGCGCCGCAGCTTCATGAAGGCGGCCGCCGGCTTCGCAGGCGCTTCCATCTTCGGCGGCATGCCTTTCCGCGCGTTCGCGCAGTCGGCGGGCCTCGCGCCGGAAGATCACTGCTTCGTGTTCGCGTACTTCAGCGGCGGGTGGGACGTGCTGCTGTCGCTCGACCCGCGTGACCCGGCGGTCTTCACGCCCGAGCGCATCAGCGAGACGCGCATTCTCCCCGGATACAACCTGCTCACCACCGGCGGCTACCAGCAGACCGTCATCAAGCCCGAGGGCAGCAACATCGACTTCGGGCCGGCCATCGGCGACATGGCGCAACACTTCGACCAGATGGCCGTGGTGCGCGGCATCAACATGGCGACGGTCGCGCACGAGGTCGGCTACCGCTATTTCCTCACCGGCAAGGAACCCAACGGCGCGGCGGCCCGCGGCAGCACCACGGCCACCGAGATCGTCGGCCAGATGAAGCCGAAGGTGCCGGTGCCCAACGTCGCCTACAACGTCGAGACCTACAACGATCGCTACGGCGGCTACGCCAACGCGCTGCGCGTCTCGAGCAGCAACGACCTGCTGCTGACGCTGGCGCCCAGCAGCACGCAGCTCGACAGCGAGATCGAGAAGGAGCTCGTCGACATGCACGGGCGCCGCGTGTCGTGCGAGGCCGACCTCTACGACAGCCGCGGGCTCGTCACGCAGTACCGCGACGCGCAGGCGCAGATGCAGACGGTGCTCGACGCGCGGCTCGACCGCTACTTCCGCTTCGAGCACAACGCGAACGACTCGCAGGAGCTCAACGACTTCCGCCGGGCGCTGCGCACGCAGTACCGCCTGGCGCCGGAAGGCCCCAACGACGTGCGCAGCTCGTCAGCGGCGCGCGCGGCCCTCATCGCCACCGCGCTCAAGATGGGCGTCAGCCAGTGCGTGTCGATGAACATCGCCGGCGGCCTCGACACGCACTTCGGCTCGCAGGTCACGCACGCCAACAACCAGCGCACCGGTTGGAACGCGCTCGCGGCCCTCGTGTCGGACCTCAAGGCGTCGATGCACCCGCGCGGCGGCACGTGGATGGAGCACACCACCATCGTGGTGTTCTCGGAGTTCTCGCGCACCCCGCTCATCAACTCGGCCAGCGGGCGCGATCACCACATCACCAACAGCTGCATGCTGCTGGGCAAGGGCATCAAGCACAACACGGTGTTCGGCAAGAGCGGCGACGTCGGCATGTCGGCCGGCATCATCGACCACCGCACCGGCGCGCCTGACCCGGCCAACGGCTTCCAGATTCTGCCCGACCACGTGATCGCCACGGTGATGAAGGCCGCGGGCATCGATTACTCCATCACCCGCGTCGAGCCGCTGACCGGACTGCTGGCCTGACCGACTTCGCGAGGCACATGAAGCACCTCAGCCTGCTGCTTGTTCCCGCACTCCTGTTGATGGGGTGCGATGAATCAACCCTGCCGCAGAAGCTGGAGGTGGGCTCGTTCGACGCCGTCACGCAAGTGACGATGCTCGACCTCTCGGCGGCGCCGTCGTTCGCTGACGAGCGCGGCGGCGGCGTGTTTGTCGACCTCGCCGGCCGCGTGGTGCGCGTGCGCGCAAACGGCGAGCGCGGCGTGCTCGAATCGCACCCGCGCAACACCGTGTGGCCGGGCCCTGCGCTGGGCATTTATTCGCTCGGGCCGTCGAACGCGCTGGTGGCCACCACGCGCGGCTTCTTCGTCGCCGACCAGGGCTGGCTCATCGCGCCGTCGTGGCAGGCGTCGCTGTCGGCCGAAGGGCTGCGCGCCACCACGCTGGGCAGCGACGGCGCGGCGTGGCTCGCGCACGACACGGGTCTCTTCAGGCTCGACCGCGGTCAGCTCTCGGAGTTCAAGCTGGGTGAGACCTCTTTGACCGGCGTGACGGCGCTCGCCGCGGCTCCTTCGCTCGACGGCGCGCCCGGCATCTGGTTCACCCGCGAAGGCAAGCTCTTCTCGGCGGCGCAGACCGCGCGCACCACCTTCACGGTGCGCGAAGTGCAGCTGGACCCCAACGCCATCGCCGGTGAGGTCATCGGGCTCGCGGGGCTGGGGCCCAACGGCACGTCAGGCGGCGAGCTGTGGGCCATCACGCAGCACGCGCTGCTGACGTACACCGGCTCGTCGTGGCGGCAGTTCACGCTCGGCGCCAGCCCGCGCCGCTTGATGGGCGCCGGCCGCTTCGCGTGGCTGCAGGCGGGCGACGCGCTCTACCGCTTCGACGCTGACGGCGCTGGCTGGGCGCGCGTGGCCGGCCTCGACGCCGCCGCCAACCTGCTGGGCCTCGACGCCACCGGCAACGCGTGGGTGCGCGTGGGCGAGACGACGCTGTCGGTCGGCCCTGCGGTGCCGGTGCGGCTGCGCGGGCTGCACCAGGGCGCGCGCGTGTACGACGGCCAGCTGGTGCTGCAGGCCGCGCTGCCTGCTGCCGCGCCGCCCACCTCGCTCGAGTGGCACTTCGACGACGCCGTACCGCACGGCCTCGACGCCGACGCGGGCGTGATGGGCAGCGGGCCTACCGACGGGCAGCTCTTCTTCAGCCTCGGCGGCACCGAGGCGGGCGAGGTGCTCAGGCCGGTGTCCTTCGGCTCGCTGGCCGACGGCTGGCACACGCTGACGTTCACCGCGACGCAGGGCGACAGCAAGACCACGCGCAAGGTGAACTTCGAGTTCCTCGGGTCGGCCACCGCCACCGTCAGCTGGGAAAACGACATCAAGCCCATCAGCGTCGCCCGCTGCGCCAAGTGCCACTCGACCGGCACTGAGCCCGAGCTGACGACCTACGAGCAGTGGAAGGCCAACGCCAACTTCGCCGCCGCGGCGGTGCGCGACGCGCGCATGCCCGCCGACGGCCCGATGGACTCAGCCAGCATCTCGACCATCGTGCGCTGGGCCAACGGAGGCACGCTGCCGTGAAGTACCTCGCTCCACTCGTCCTCGCGCTCGCGCTGGTCGGCTGCGATGGCAGCATCGACGCACCGCCGCCTCCGCCGCCGCCCGTCGACAGCTGCGAAGGACTCTCGGCCGTCACCGTGCAGGTCGTGCCCAACGTGGTGCGCGTCAACGGCGCCGCGTCGGTCACCGCGCAGGGCGGCAGCGGGCGCTACAGCTACCGCGTCACCACCAACCCCGCCGTCGGCACGTTGTCGGGCACGCGCTACGTGGCGAGCCTCGTCACCGGCAGCGACATCATCACCGTCACCGACGACTGCGGAAACATGGCGACGGCCGTGGTGAACGTGACCGCGGCGTTCACCGTGCAGCCGCAGCGCGCGCGTGTGGCGCCGGGCACCAGCTTCAACCTGGTGGTCGACGGCGCGAAGGGCAACGTGACGTTCTCGGCGCAGGGCGGCGGCGCGTTCCCGTCGGGCGGCAGCATGTCGGGCGCGACGTACACCGCGGGCAGCACGCCCGCGCGCACCGACATCATCCTCGTGAAGGACGAAGGCACGGGCGACCAGGCGGCAGTGGTGGTGGAAGTGTCAGCCGAGGCCGTGTTCCGCCCCACCTCGCCGCGCCTCGCGCTGCCCACCGGGTCGTTCGTGCCGCTGTCGGCGCGCGACGGCAGCGGCGTGGTGACGTGGCGCATCGCGAGCGGCGAAGGCACCATCGAGCAGCGCCTCGGCGGGCCCGTCTACGTCGCGCCAGAGAGCCCCGACGCGGGCGGCACCGACGTGGTGCTCGAAGTGAAAGACACCTTCATCGACGCGGGTGCGCTGGTGAAGGTGCGCCTGCTGACCGAGCTGACGCGCCCCGAGCTGGTCGCGCAGGGCCGCCGCAGCGACGTGGCCACGCTGCTCACGGCCGACTTCGACGGCGACGGCATCGAAGACGTGGCGCTGGGCGCGCCCGAGAGCGACTTGAACCGTCCGCAGGGCGGCGCGGTCTTCATCTTCAAGGGCAGCGCGAGTGGTTTCCCCGACGCGCCGACGTGGACCATCACCGGCCAGTCGGACACCGCGCAGTTCGGGCTGGTGATGGCCGCGGGCGACCTCGACGGTGACGGCAAGGCCGACCTCGCCATCTCGGCGCCGGGTGACGACGTCACCATCTCCGACTCGGGCGCTGTGTACCTGTACGGCATCGGCCCCGACGGCCCGCGGCTGCTGCGCGCGCCGCTCACCGGCCTCGGGCGCGGCAACTTCGGCGCGTCGCTCGCCATCGCTGACGTCGACGGCGACGGCGACAACGACCTCGTCGTGGGTTCGCCCGGCGCGGACCTCGGCGGCGGCTTCACTGCGCGCGGCGTCATCGACCTCTTCATCTTGCAGCCGGGCACGCCCATCCCCGACCTGGGTGAGGTGCGCATCGGCGGGCAAGACCTCGACGCCGACGGCGGCATTCGCCGCTTCTCGAACGTGCGCGCCGGCCGCGCGGTGGTGGCCGAAGACCTCAACGGCGACTCGCGCGTCGACCTCGCCATCCTCACTACTGTGAACTTCTCGAACCTCGCCAGCGACGGCGGGGTGCTGTCGCGCAACGTCATCGCGGTGCAGGTGCACCTCGCGCGCGCCGAGACCAAGCGCTTCCAGGACACGCCTGACCTCTACGTGCTGCCCGTCAACACCGGCGACAGCGCTGAGGGCACGTGGCGCCTCGGCTTCATTCCCGGCGGGAGCGGCCGCCCGCCGCTGCTGATGACGACGGCCGACCAGACCGATTCGCCCAACCTCACCGCGGGCGACGCCGGCACCAGCGGCGGCAGCAACGGCGGCGGCGCGCTCTTGTTCGATCTCACGGGCTTCAGCGGCACCGGCATGGCGCCCGCGTTCCCCACGCAGATCACCCGCGCCGACGCGTGGGCGCGCGTCTACGGCTCGCAGGGCGGCATTCAGGCCACGCGCAGCTTCGCGGCCTTCGACGCCGACGGCGACGCGCAACCGGAGCTGGTGCTGGGCGCGCCGTACGCCGCGACCGCGCGCACCGACGGCGGCTCGACGCTGTCGCTCTCGGGGCGCCTCGAGTTCCACGCGCTGTCGCGGCTGACGGCCGGCGCGGTGGTGAACCGCCCCGACTACGTACGCGGCGGCGACAACCGCAACGACATCCTCGGCACCGCGGTAACGGGGTGGCGCGGTCGTGTGGTGGCGCTCAACCACCGCGCGCGCACCAGCTTCGGTGACTACACGGGTCGGCTCGACGTGTTCTCAGCCGCCAACGCCGACCCCACGTCGTGGACCGCGCAGTCCATCGCCGTGCCCAACCGCCCCGGTGGCCAGCAGTTTGGCGCGTGCATCGAAGTCGGCACGCGGCCCGGTTACCTCGCGGCCATCGTCGGCGTGCCCAACTGGTCGGGCGCCGGCACCGACGGCAGCGGCGGCGAGCCCGGCGCTGGCCGGTCCATCATGTGGAACCTCGCGGCGCCGTCTCTGCCCACCGTCGTGTCGGAGGGCGCCAACACCGCCTACGACACCGACGCGGGCGTGCGCGCGTTTGGTGGCCGCACCACCTCGGTCGACGTGGCGATGACCGACTTCGACGACGACGGCCTCGAAGACCTCGTGGTGGCGATGCCGAACTTCACCGCGCCGACGCGGCTGACCGACGGCGGCGTCAACAGCAGCGAGTACGCGCTCAACCGCGCGGAGTGCGCGGCGAGCAGCCAGAACGCCGGCGGCGTGCAGGTGCACCTCGGCCGCTCCGACGGCACGTACAAAGAAGGCTTCCGGCTGTGGGGCATGCGCACCATCGACGGCTGCACGGTGCCCGACGGCGGCGCCGCGGCGAGCTGCCAGCGCACACAGCTCTCGCGCAACGGCGTCATCGGTCGCTTCGACTTCGACGGCGACGGCAAGCAGGACATCGGCATGACGCGCAGCAACGGCTTCGAGGTCTTCACCGGCCGCGCGCCCGATGACGCGCAGCTGGCCAAGCCGTCGATGGGCTGCGACCCGTACTTCACGTTCCCGTTCATCACGCAGGCCACCACGGTGCCCGCGGCGCTGGGCGACTTGAACAACGACGGCTGCGACGAAGTGGCCTTCCGCTACGCCGACAACAACCGGCAGGGCATCGTCATCGTGTACGGCTTCGGCGCCGCGTGCAGCGGCACGTCAGCCAGCTGGGTGCGCGTGTCGGGCGACGTCGAGACGGGCGTCGCGCCCATGCGGCTCGGCATTTCCATCGCGCGGGCCAGTGGCGTGCTGGCTGACAACCGCGACGCGGTGGCGGTGACGGCCGACCTCTACCCGTACGACGGCGCCCTGCAGCCCACGGTGCTACTGCTGCCGGTGACACAGCTGAACGCGCTCAAGCCTCCGAGCGGCGAGCGACTGGTCGCGGTGCAGGGCACGCCCGCGCTGCAGCCAGTGCCGCTGGTGGCGACGCAGCGCGCACTGGGCTTCGGCCGCAGCCTCGCGGGTGGCGCCGACGTCGACGGTGATGGGCGCAACGACCTCGTGGTCTCTGCGACCGGCGCCAGCGTCAACGGCGACGGCACGGGCGCGGTCTACGTGTTCAAGGGCGGCACCGTCGCGGCCGGCCCCAACACGCCGGCGCTGCTCATCGTCGCGGACCCGCGCGAGCGCGCGTCGTTCGGCCAGGACCTGTCGTTGTCGCCCGCGCGGATGAATGGCCCGCCCGCGGCGCTCGGCATCGGCGCGCCGCTCAGCTACCGCTGGGGCACCGCCAACGGTACCGCCTTCGTGCTGCCGCTGGACTTCTGACATGGCCATCACGCTCGGCGCGTTGGCGAAGCAGGTCGCTGGGGCCCTCTTCGGTGGGCTCTTCGAGCGCGGCGTTCCGTTGTCACGACGGCTCGCGGTCGCCGGCGCGTTCTCAGCCTCGGGCGCGCGCTTCGCGGCCGGCACGGTGGTGCGCGGCGTCGGCGCCAATCGCCCGGCGAAGCTGCTGCGGCTGTGGGACCTCGAGCGGTGCCCGCACTCGCGCGCCGTGCGCGAGTCGTTGAGCGAGTTGGACCTCGACTTCGAGGTGCGGCCCTGCCCTGTCGGCGGCGCGCGCTTTCGTGGCGAGCTCAACGGTAGGTCGACGCCGCGGCTCGAAGACCCGAACCTGAACGTGGTGCTCGACGGCCGCGCCGACATTCTTCGGCACCTGCACACCACCTACGGCGACGGCTCGACGCGCTGGCTGATGACGAGCGCGCCGGTGGTGGTACTGGGCAGCCTCAACATGCGCGTGATGCAAGGCAACCGCGGCGGTGACGCTCAGCCGTCGCGCGCGCCCGAGCAGCCGCTGGAGCTCTGGGGCTTCGAGGCCTCGCCCTATTGTCACTTCGCGCGCGCGGCGCTCAGCGAGCTGGAGCTGCCGTACGTGCAGCACAACCTCGCGAAGGACTCGTCGAAGCGCGCGGCCTTCGCCGAGAAGACCGGTCGCACGCAGTTCCCGTACCTCGAAGACGCGAACACCGGCGCGAAGCTCTTCGAGAGCGCGCGCATCGTGGAGTACCTCCGCAGCACCTACGGCGCCGCGCCGAAGCTGAGCGCGTAGTCAGCGCTTCTTCGCGGGCGTCTTCTTCTTCGTCTTCGGCGCCGCAGCTTCGGCTTCACGCCAGTCGCACCACGCGCGCACCAGCCTCGTGAGGTCGGCCTTCGCGGCGTTGGCGTCGGCGACGGTGGCGAGCTTCAGCACGCGGCTCACGTCGCCGGTGCCTTCGAGTCGCGCGTGCTTCCCGGGGATCTGCGCGCCCAGGTGGAACATCAGGCTCGCGTGCTGCTTACTCTTCGGAAAGAAGCTGGCGAGGTTGCCGAGGCACGTGAACGTCGGCGCCTGCCACTTGATGCACTCGTCGATGCGTGGGTCGGCAGCGAGCACGAGCTCTCGCACGCGCTGCACCACGGGCTTCATCGGGTTCTCGTACTTCGCAAACCACGCGTCGACGTTGGGGCTTCGAGGCGTGGCGCCACGCTACTGCAGGCGCAGCGCGTGCAGCCGCGAGAGCACCGTCATCACGAGGCGCTCCATGAATGACATCGCGCCGGCGCTGATGCGCTGACGCCACGCCATCGCCGGCTTGAAGCGCACCTGGAAGAGCTTCGCCTCGCGCGTGCGGCCGAGCAGGTAGTCGTCGCTGGTGCCGAGCTCGTCGACGAGGCCCAGTTCCTTCGCGCGGCGGCCGAGCCAGTACTCACCGGTGGCCACGGCGTCGATGTCGAGCGACGGGCGCTGCGACTTCACGAAGTCCTTGAAGAGCACGTGCGTCTCTTCGAGCTGCTCGACGGCCTTCTGACGGCCCTTGGGGGTGATTTCCCCGAACACGGTGACGGTGCGCTTGAACTCGCCGGCGGTCAGCTCTTCGAAGTCGACGTCGTTCTTCTTGAGCAGCCGGTGCACGTTGGGCACCTGCGCGACGACACCGATGGAGCCGACGATGGAGAACGGCGCCGCCACGATGCGGTCGGCGACGCACGCCATCATGTAGCCGCCGCTCGCCGCGACGCGGTCGACACAGATGGTGAGCTTCACCTTCTTGTCCTTGAGGCGGACCAGCTGCGCGGCGGCGAGGCCGTAGTGGGGCACGCCGCCGCCCGGGCTCTCGAGCCGCACCACGACCTCGTCATCAGGGCGAAGGACGGCCAGCAACGCGCTCACCTCTTCGCGGAGGTTCGTCACGGCGGTGGCCATGATGTCGCCGTCGAAGTCCAACACGTAGACACGCGGGCCCTTCGACGACGGCGCCTTCTTGCGTTCCTTCTCGAGCGCCTTGAGCTCCGCCTTGTCGGCGACCGCGTGGCGCACGGCATCACCGAGCGCTTCGAAGCGACGGTTGAGCGGCTTCACCTCGAGGCGAGGGGACGCCTGCCCGCGACGGCGCGTGAGAATGACGACGGCGAGGACGGAGAGCGTGACCGTGAGGAAGACCATGAGGCCCTTCACCGCGAAGCCCAGCGAGTCGTGGAGGAGTTCCATGCGTCACTGGCTAACACGCGCTCTCCAAGGGCGCGGCGCGTCTTCACGCTTCTTCGGACGAGTAGCCGGAACGGTGGGTGTCGACCTGCCCTGACTTCCAGCGCACGGCGTCGGTGCGCTTCAATCGTTGGATGCTTCAACGACTGCCCGGTGCCGATTCGCTGCACGTGTTCGCTGCGTTGCTCGGCGCGTCGGTGGCGCTGCACGGCGTGCTCGTGGTGTTGATGCCGACGCAGCCGGTGCAGCGCGTGGTGGCGGCGCCGATGGAGCTCGCGTTCTACGTCGCGGAGCCGGTCGTGACCCCGCCGGCCCCGGTGCCGCCGCCGACGCGTGTGGTGCGTGCGGGTGCTTCAACTCGCCGAGCGGCTCCGTCGCCCGCTGCCGTCGCGCCGCCACCGGTCATCGCCGGCCCGACGACGGACAGCGTGAGTGACGTCGGGACCTTTGCGGTCATCACTGCCGAGACCACGTTTGGTCCTGCGACGAACGTCCCCACGAAGCGGCCTGGTACGCCAGAGGGCACCGGCGACGGCGAAGGAGAAGGGCCGCCGGGCGGCGCCGACGTCGAGGCCGCGATGCTCGACGACGTGAAGATTCCGTACCCGTTGGCCGCGCAGCAGAACGATGTCACCGGCACCGTGCGCATGCGCGTCACCGTCGACGCGCGCGGTGTGGTGACAGCGGTGCAGGTGTTGTCAGGCCCCGGCTACGGGCTCGATGAAGCGGCGCGGGCCGCGATGTTCCGGTTCCGCTTCAAGCCTGCGCTGAAGGGCGGCGTGGCAGTAGGTTCCACGCTGACGTACTCGTACGTCTTCGACCTGGAGTGAGCCGCGATGCTGCGTTGGGCGTGGTTGGTGCTGATGCTGGCTGGCTGTGCGACCGCACGACAAGAGTGGGGCGACCCGGCCGCTGTGGCGACGGCGATTCAAGCGGGGACGGCTGACGTCGAGCCGGAGTTGATTGGGAAGCCAACGCTGGCGTACCCCGATGAAGCAAAGCGCAACGCCGCTGACGGGCATGTGCGATTGGTCGTCACCATCGACGCGGCCGGCTACGTCGCGCACGCGCTTGTCGCGAACAACGTGGACACCGACCTCGGAAACGCGGCGCTCAACGCAATCTCGAAGGCGCGCTTCACGCCAGCCCGCATGAACGGCGAACGTGTGCCCTACCGATTCATCTACACCATCACCTTCGTCCTCGACTGAGGCGACAAGGCGCGCAGCACCTCGGTGAGCCGCTTCCGCCGCGCGACAGAGCGAGCGCTGTTCCCCCTCGACGTCTTCAGGTCCGGGTCAGCGCCGTGCTTCAGCAGCAGCTTCACGATGGCCACGTTGCCGACGCCCGCCGCCTCCAGCAGCGCGTGTGAGAGCACCTTCACGGTCGGCTTCGTAGCCAGCAGCACCGGCAACAGCTTCCGTGACTCGCGAAAAGCGGCGAGCACCAGCAACGGGTCGCCATCGCGGTCTCTCGCGAGGGAAACGTCGGCGCCCGCGTCGAGCAGCGCCTGCGCCTCACGCGGTCTGTCGCGGTACGCGGCGGCGACCAGCGGCGCGCGCTCCTTCTTGCTGCGCGGGTTGGGGCTCACGCCCTTCGACAGCAGCCACTTCACGACGTCCAGCCGCCCTTCACGCGTCGCGATGAACAGCAGCGAGCATCCCTTCTGGTCGACGACTTCGAGCTCACTCCGCTTCGCGCGCCGCAGCGTCGAGAGATCGCCGCGATCCGCTGCCTCGAAGAGCGCCTCGGTCGGCTGAGATTTCGGCGCCACCGCGGGCGCAGCCGCGACGAGCTTCTTTACGTGCGCGACCGACACAGACTTCGGCACAGCGACGTGCAGCAGCCCTTCCACAGCGACTTCGGCCACCACGTCGAGCGCCGCGAGCTGCTTCTTCACCGCCTTCGGGTCGGCGCAGTCGAGAACCGCAGCCACCCGTCCTCCGAACTTCACGACGCGGCGAAACCGGTGCTCCCCCGTCACCTCGATGACGTCGCCGAACGTGGGCTTCGCAGACAGGAAACAACACGTTGTCGACGCGGTAGCGCGAGCCGCCCAGAGGGGTGCACCACGCGGTCTCCACCGTGCCGTCGCGCGACACGAACTCGACCTTCACGGGCTTCGTCATGTCAGTTCAGGTCTTCGATGACCGCCGTGCCCTCGGACGTCTTCGGCACGCCGTCGACGTAGACGACCCACTTGCCCAGCATCGCCGGCACGCGCGGGCCCGGCGTGACGACGCCGGTGAGGTTGAGCGGGTCGACCGCGGCGATGCGCAGCGCTTCACCCGTCGGCTCGCTGCGACGCACGGCGCGCGCGGTGTCCAGCGCGTCGGGCAGCGCGAACTGCTCACCCGAGAAGCCGTGCACGAAGCGACCCCCGCGCACCTCGCCGCGCGCTTCGAACCGTCGATACAGCTGCACCAGCTCGCGCCACGGCGGCGCCAGCGGCTCACGCGCGACGAGGTCTCGGAACACCACGCCGTAGCGTTGCAGGAACTGCCACGCGAGCTTCTCGGTGACGGTGCTCGCGTCCATCGGCTCGTGGTGCTGCAGAATGAACCAGCGCCCCGGCCCACCGCGCTGCAACGCGCGCTGCCGCTTGCGCAGCTTCGGTGACTGCAAGACGCGCAAGTTCTGGACGGCGTCGGCGGTGATGAGCCCCCGAGCCAGCAGCTCCCACAGCGCGTCTTCGACCTCGACCGGGAGTCGGCGCGCGCCTGACTGCAGCTCGTTGAAGAACGATGCGCCGCGGCGCTCGAGCACCTTCAAGACGTCAGCGGCCGCGTGAGACAGGTCGCTCGGCCACGGGCGCGGGCCGTCGGACAACACCGCGTCAGGTCGCGCGGCCTGCATCAACCAATCGAGGTCCGCGCGGCGCACGAAGCTCAGCGACGCCGCCCTGCCCTGCACGCTGCGCTTCGGCGCGGGCTCCGGCGTGACGACGTCGCCGCGGTGCGGCCCCGGCATCACGCGCGGCTCTTTCAACGTGAGCCGCCCCCACGCCACCTCGCCCGAGAAGCACGCGCTCTCGAGCCAGTCGCCCTGGTAGTGCTTCATGCGCGTCGGGAAGAGCTCGAGCTCCCACGCGGCGGCTGGCGCTTCCCAGCCCTGCAGCAGCGACGTCACCTTCGCGAGGCCCGACGCGCCGCGCAGCCGTGACTCGGCGTCGACGTGGTGCCAGCGGAAGAGGAAGCGCATGAAGTCTTGCTGCGTGAGCGGTTCGATTTCCCGACGCAGGCGACCCACGGTGAGCCGGTGAATGCGCTGCAGCAGGCGGCGATCGCACCACTCGACGGCGTCGGCGGCAGCCGCCGGGCGGAAGCGGCCACGCAAGACCTGGCCGACGGACTCCAGCTTCATCAGTGCTGCTTCGACGTCGTAGCGAGACAGACTCAGCAGCGACTGGAGCTCTTCCACCGATGTCGGCCCGAGGATCTCCATCCACCCGCGGACGAGCTGGCGGACGGCGTTTTCGCGATCGACCGGTGCGTCGCCGGGGAGCGGGGAGAGCGTGAGTGTTGAGTCGGGGTAGAGCGCTTGAATGAGCGGCACGCGCTCGGCCGCGTAGAGGAAGTCGCCGACCTGGGCGGCGCGGCGTTGTGCGGCCAGTGCAGCAATGAGTCCTCGCCCCTCTCCCTGACCCTCTCCCCGCACGCGGGGAGAGGGAAACAAGGTCAGCTGCAACAACAGGTCATGCAGCTCTTCCGCGTCGCGAAATTCCGGTGCGGCCTCGGCCACCACTTGATCGATCGCCGCCTGGTCCAACGCGCCGAAGGCCACGGCGTCGCTCGCCGGCAACCCGCGCCGCACCTGCACCGACCGCGCGCGCCGCTCTTCCAACGGCGCGTCATCAAGAAACGTGTACGGCGCCGAGTTGAGCAGCGCGTGCGCGAAGACCGACGGCTCGGGCAAATCGACCGCTACCTTCTTCACCTCGCCTGACTTCAAGCGCCCGAGCACCTCGACCAGCCCGTCCACGTCCATCAGGTCGCGCAGACAGTCCTTCATCGTCTCGTTCACGAGCGGGTGGTCGGGCGGCTCAATCTCTGCGCCGCCGTGGTTGTCCTGACAGCCGACCTGCTCGGGGAACACCGCAGCGATGAGGTCTTCCGCGCGCGCCCGCTGAATCGGAGGCGGCACCTTGCGACCGTTCTGCAGCCGCGACAGCGCCAACGCGCGCCCCGCCGCCCAACGAAACCGCGTGCCGAACATCGGCGCCTGCAGCACCGCCTGCGTCAACACGCGCTCCGCCGACTTCGGCGACACGAAATCGAAGATGTCCATCAGCGGGAACGAGTGCTGCTCGCTCAGCGACAGCAAGATGCCGTCGTCGCTCGCCGCCGCCTGCAGCTCGAAGTCGAACGTGCGGCAGAACGACTTGCGCAGCGCGTGGCCCCACGCCCGGTTGATGCGCGCACCGAACGGCGCGTGAATCACCAACTGCATGCCGCCGGCCTCATCAAAGAAGCGCTCGGCCACCACCGTCTGCTGCGTCGGCACCGCCGTGAGCGCCGCCTGCCCCGCACGCACGTACGCGATGAGCAACGTCGCCGCGTGCGCCGGCAACTTGAGCTCGTTCACCAACCACTCGTGCGCGTCTTCACGCTGCAGCACCGCGTCACGCAGCCGCGCGACCTCGGCCGACAACTCGTCGGTGCGCGCCGGAGCTTCGCCGTTCCAGAACGGCACGCTCGGCGGCTGGCCGTGCGCGTTCTCGACACGCACCTCGCCGCCCACGATGCCGCGAATGCGCCACGACGTGCTGCCCAGCACGAACACGTCGCCCGCCATCGACTCGACGGCGTAGTCCTCGTCGAGCGTGCCGACCTGCTTGCCTTCGGGCTCCGCGACCACGGCGTACGAGAAGAGGTCGGGGATGGCGCCGCCGTTCTGCAGCGCCGCGAGGCGGGCGCCGGCGCGCGCGCGCAGCACGCCGTTCACCCTGTCGCGATGCACGTGCACGCGCGAGCGACCGCGGTTGGTGGCGACGCCTTCGCTCACCAGCTGCAGCACCTTCTCGTACTCCTCGCGCGTGACGCTCGCGTACGGCATCGCGCGGCGCAGCACGTCGAACAGCTCGTCTTCATTCCATTCGCGCGCGGCGACCTCGGCGACCACCTGCTGCGCGAGCACGTCGAGCGGCTTGTCAGGCATGCGCACCGCGTCGAGGTTGCGCCGGTTGATGGCCGACAACATCGCCGTGCACTCGACCAGCTCGTCGCGCGACATCGCGAAGATGACGCCTTTCGACACGGCCGACTTGTGGTGCCCGCTGCGCCCCAGGCGCTGCAACATCACCGCGATGCTGCGCGGGCTGCCGAGCTGCACCACGAGGTCGATGCTGCCGATGTCGAGGCCCAGCTCGAGGCTCGCGGTCGCCACCATCACCTTCAGACGGCCCGACTTGAGCCGCTCTTCGGCGCCCAGGCGCAGCTCACGCGCCATGCTGCCGTGGTGCGCGGTGACCTTGTCGTGGCCGAGCCGCTCACCGAGATCGTGCGCCATGCGCTCCGCGAGCCGGCGCGTGTTGGCGAACACCAGCATCGTGCGGTGCGATTTCGAGAGCTCGACCACGCGATCGTACAGCTGACCCCACATCTCGTTGGTGGGCACCGCGGTCAGCTCTTCTTCAGGCACCTCGAGCCACAGCTCCCACGGCCGCACGTGACCGACCTGCACCACTTCACACGCCGCGCGGCCGTCGCGAACTTGCCCCGTCAGGTAGTGGGCGAGCCGGTCGAGCGGCCGCGTCGTCGCCGAGAGACCAATGAGCTGCGGGGGCGCGCCCGTCACCGCCTTCAAGCGCTCCAGCGACAGCGCGAAGTGTGAGCCACGCTTGTCGCGCGCGAGCGCGTGAATCTCATCGACCACCACGGTGCGCACCGACTTGAGCGTCTCGCGGCTCTTCGCGGCGGTCAGGTAGAGGTAGAGCGACTCAGGCGTGGTGATGAGGATGTGCGGCGGCTTCTTCACCATCGACGCGCGCTCGGACGCTGGCGTGTCACCGCTGCGCACGGCCACCCGGATCCCCGGCAGCTCGAGGCCCTGCGATTTCGCGCGCTCGCGCAGCTGCTCAAGCGGCAGCAGCAGGTTCTTCTGCACGTCGTTGCCCAGCGCCTTGAGCGGCGAGACGTAGACGACGCGCGTCTCGTCGGTGAGCGAGCCGTCAGCGGCGGCGCGGAAGAGCTCGTCGAGGCACGCGAGGAACGCCGTGAGCGTCTTGCCCGAGCCCGTGGGCGCGGCGATGAGCACGTCGCGGCCTTCGCGAATCAACGGCCAGCCACGAATCTGCGGCTCGGTCGGGTCGCCGAGCACTTCGTGAAACCACGTGCGCACGACGGGGTGGCACGGCCTCAGGGCTTCGTGGAGTTCGGTCGACATGGCGGGCGGCGACGACTGAACAGGAGTTCACGTCGGCGATCAACCGGCCGCTCGGTCGGCGGCTACAGCCCGGTGAGGGGCGTGCGCAGGTAGCGCTTGCCGTTGGCCTCGGCCGGCGGGAGCGCCCCGGCCGCGATGTTGACCTGCAGGCTCGGGAACAGCAGCCGCGGCGCGCTCAACGTCTTGTCTCTCGCGGTGCGGCGCGCGACGAAGTCGTCCTTCGAGTGCGCGGCCTTGAGCTGCACGTTGCCGGCCTTCGCGGCGCCCACCGTCGTCATCGCGCGCCAGCTGCGGCCGGCGGGCGGGTAGTCGTGGCCCACGAAGAGCCGCGTGGCGTCGGGCAAGGTGAAGAGGCGCTTCGTCACCGAGTCGTACAGCGCGTCAGCCGAGCCCTTCGGGAAATCGCAGCGGCCCACGCCCACGTCGTCGAGGAAGAGCGCGTCGCCGGTGAAGACCGCGTCGCCCACCTGGAAGCTCATGCACGCCGGCGTGTGCCCCGGCGTGGGGATGGCGGTGATGCGCAGCGCGCCGGCGTCGACCACCTGGTCGTCGGCCAGCAGCACGTCGAACTGCCGCCCGTCTGCGGGGAAGCCGGGCCAGTTGAAGACCTCGCGGAACACGCCCTGCACCTCGGTGATGCGGTGGCTCACGGCCACCTTCGCGCCGAAGCGTGACTTGAGCCACTGGCTGCCCGAGAGGTGGTCGGCGTGCGCGTGCGTCTCGAGCACGAAGTGCACGCGCAGCTGCTTGCCCTCGACGAAGGCGGCCACCTTCTCGACAGACTCGGTCCACACCTTGCCGCCGCCGGGCTCGTAGTCGAGCACGGGGTCGATGATGACGGCGTCGCGCGTCGCGGCGTCGAACACCACGTACGTCAACGTCGAGGTGCGCTCGTCAAAGAAGGTCTCGATGTTCATGGCGTGTCTCCTTTCACCAGGCCGTCATCGGCCCGAGGTCCTTGACCTGGTAGCCCGCGCCGCGCAGCAGCTCTGCGGCCATCGCGCTGCGCCCGCCGCTGCGGCAGTACACGACGATGGGCCGCGAGGCCGGCCCCACCTCGCGCAGGCGCTGCGCGAGCTCCTGCACGGGAATGTTGAGGGCGCGCGGCACGTGCTGCTCGTGGAACTCCTCGCGCGTGCGCACGTCGAGCAACAGCGCGCCCTGCTCGACGAGTTGACGGTGGTGGACGTGGATGACGCTCATGGTGACTCCTGGGGGACGGCAGGGGTGGGTGAAGACACGCTGCGCGCACGACGCGCCAGCACCAGGCCGCGGAGCTTCTGCACAGCGCCCAGGCCCAGCAGCGTCGGCGTGGCCACCACGCACAGCGGGCAGACCGCGCCCAGGGCCGCGCCCGCGACGCCCATGGCGCCGATGGTGAGCCCCAGCTTGAGGAAATCGCCGCCCGCGGTGTCGACCTTCCGGGCGTCGTGCAGCAGCTGCGCGGTGGTGCGTGCCTTCATGCAGCGTTTAAGAGCCCGGCGCGCTGATTTCGGTTCAGGTGAATCGAGCCGCGCCCCGCCCGGCTCTCACCGGCATGTCAGGCTTCGTCATCGGCCTCGCGCTGGGCCTCGTCTTCGCGGTGCTGGGCGCCGGCGGCGGCATCATCGCGGTGCCGGTGTTGCTGGCGGTCTTCTCGCTGCCCATGAATGACGCCACCGGCGCGGCGCTGGCCATCGTCTTCACCGCCGCGCTGACCTCGGCTGTGGGCTCCGCGCGGGCGGGCCGGGTCGACTGGCGCGCCGTCGGGCTGCTGGGCCCGATGACGATGCTGGGCGCGGCGGTAGGCGCGCGCGTCAACACCTTCATCCCCGAGCGGCTCACCGCCGGGCTCTTCGCGCTGGTGCTGGTGCTGGCCACGGTGGCGCTCTTCAAGAAGCGCCCCGAGACGCCGCAGCGCGTGGCGACGCCGGTGCTGTTGGTGTCGGGCCTCGGGCTGGGGTTGCTGACGGGCGTGCTGGGCGTGGGCGGCGGCTTTCTGCTGGTGCCCGCGCTCGTCACCCTCGCGCAGCTGCCGCTGCCGCGCGCGGTGGGCACCTCGACGGCGCTCATCACGCTGGGGAGCCTCGCCGGCGGCGTGACGACGTTGGTGACGAAGCCACACCTGGTGGGCGTGGTGGGGCCATTGGCAGCGGGCGCGATACTGGGCGCAGTGCTGGGCGTGCCGCTGGGGGGCAAGCTGCCCGAGCGCGCGCTGCGCCTGGGCTTCGCGTCGCTGTCAGTGGTGGTGGCCGCGGGCATGGCGTTGAAGAGCCTCGCGCCGTGATGCAGCGCGCGCCGGTGGCCGGCACGCTCGAGTGGCGCGATGGCGAAGCGCCGCGGCGGCTGGGCTGGCTGTTGCCGCACGCGCACTGCGCGCTGATTCCCCTCGAGGTGCCCGACGGCATTGCGGTGCGCTGGCGGCGACAGGCGCGCCTGCACGACGTCGAAGCCGGCGACGCGCTGTGGTGCAGCGACGACGACGAGGTGGCCGCGTGCGTGGCCTCTGAGCGCGCGGCGGCGGCCCGCGCCGACGCGACGTTTGACCTGGTGTCAGCGCTGCAGCGGCGCCGCTGACGTCACCACAGCTTCCAGAACGGCTTCTTCGCCGCCTGCGGTGCCGTCGCGGCGCGCTCTCTGGCGATGCCGACGATGGCCTCGTTGCCGAGCGCACGCCCGCCGTCTTCCACGACGCGCCACTGGGCCGCGTCCAGCGGCACGGTGCGCAAGATGTACTGCAGCGCGGTGGCGATGAACCTCGCGTCGGTCGAGGTGAACAGCAGCGCGACGGCCTCGGCGAGGTCGGGCGTCTTGCTCAAGTCTTCCATCACCTCGCGGGCGCGCTGGTCCTTGGTGTCGCGCAGCGCCTCGCGGAGCTGCTCGAGGAGCGGCGTCTCGCGACGGTAGCGCTCCTGCTCGGCGCGCTTGCGCTCCCACTCGAGCTCAGCGGCCTCAGCGGCGCGGTCACGCTGCGCGAGGAAGTAGTCACCGAAGCCCTCTTCCACGGCGTAGTCGTCGGCCTCGACGCGGCGCGCATACGCTTCGAACCACTCGGTGAGCGACGGCGCGATGAGGCGGATCGGCGGCGAGTCTTTCTCGCAGACGAAGACGCGGCCCGACGTCGCGTGCAGCACGAGCAGGTCCGAGTCGCGGCTCGCGAAGGGGATCCATCGCTTCTGTTGCCGCTCTTCCATCGACAGCCCCGCCGCGTCGAACTCGTCGCCGACCTCTTCCATCATCGAATGAGCGATGTCGGGCCACTCGCGATCACCGAGCGAGCGCTCGACGTCGAGGAGGTCTCGAAACTCGATGAAGCCGTTCTGTTCTTCACGTTGTCCATGGTGATGCGACCAGAGCTCACGCAGGTCTGCCGGGAAGCGGTAGCCAAAGCGCGCCTCCGCCGCGTCGAGCACGTCAGCGCTCGCGCCGTCAGCGAGGTTCTCGACCAGCAGCGGCGCGTCATGCGCGAGCATCCACCGCTTGATGCGTTCAACCGCGGCCACGACCCGGGAAGCTGACATTGGTGGATGGGGGCGCCGTTCCCGCTTACGCGGTGCGGTCTCCCCCAC
>CAYWON010000037.1:43832-45743 GCA_964459885.1 uncultured Archangium sp. | reverse complement strand
TCTTGGCACCATGCTTCATCCCTCGGGGTCGGCGCAGCCGATGAACATCTACTGAACGACGAGGCTGAACCGGCCGAACGCGTTCGGCACCTCGCGGCTGACCGAGTCGACCACCAGGTAATACGTAGACCCCGCCGTCACCGGGAAGCTGAACGACTCGGGCACGCCAGCGCCCTGCCCGTCTGCCAGCCGCACGCACTGCGCCGCCGAGCAACCGCCCTGCAGCAAGAGCAGCGTCGGGTTGAAGCCCGCTTCGGGCGTGACGACCGCCGTGACGTTGCCCGTGGCGGTCGCCGTGTACGCGTAGACGACGTCGCGCCCGTCGAGCAGCCCGCGACGGCACGCCTGCGGGTACGTCAACGAGCTCAGGTCATCGAGCGCCGCCGTGGTGTCGCCCATCACCGGCGTGCCGTGGCTCAGCGCAACCGGCGCCTGGCAGCGATCGTTCGACGGCGGCAGCGTGGCCGGCCGACGCGCGACGCTGAGCGAGAACGGCGAGCTCACGTAGGAGTTCGAATCGACGTGAAGGAAGTACGTCCCCGGCGGCTGGTTCGGCAGGTAGATGCGCAGCGGGCGCGACGCGGTGTCGGCGACGCACGCGAGCTCGAACCCCGCGCTGAAGCTGGCGCACTGGTTGGGCGCGCGCACGTACAGCGTCGGCAGCCACGCGGCGCTGCCATCGGGCGTCACCGTCACGTCGACGTCTTGGGCCTGGGTCAGCGTGTACGCGTACACGACGTCGCGACCGAAGCGGCGCGGCATGAAATCGGTGCCGCACGCCGGCGCGTTGTCTGTCGGTGAGTTCGAGTTGTCAGCGCCGATGAGCGTGCCCGCGACGTTGGCGACGTCGTTGGTGAACACGAGGTTTTGTGCACCTGCACACGAGTCGTTCGCAGGTGCGGGAGTCGGCGCCGAGCTCGTCACCGTCAGCGTGAAGTCACCGCGTGTGCCGGCCGAAGAATCGACCCACAAGAAGTAGGTGCCCGCGGCGAGGCGCGTCACCGACGTGTCCACGCCTCCGATGGCCGCGGCGCAGACGACCTCGTCAGACAGGAGCTGGCTCGTGCAGTTGCCACGGCGCAGGTACACTGCGGGGATCAACGTCGAGCCGCTCGTGGGCGTCACCTGCACGCGCACGTCGCGCGGCTGACTCAGCGTGAAGGAATACACGACGTCGCGGCCGCTCTGCTTCGCGCTGGCGTTGCACGTGGGCGACACGTCACCGCCCGAGTTGTCGTTCGCGGCCTGCAGCGTCGAGCCGACGGCCGTGGCGACATCTGCGACGAAGTTCAGCACCTGCGGTGCGCTGCAGCTGTCGTTGGTGGGCGGCGGCGTCGGCGCGGCGGTCACCACCTCGAGTTGAAAAGGCCCGCTCGTGTCTTGCGACGCGTCGACCCACACGAAGTACGTGCCCGCGGGCTGGTTCACGAGCGTGAGCTGCGCGGGCGTCGCCGCGACTGGAGAGGCACACCCCTGCTCTGCCGCGCGCGTGGCGTCTGCACACGCGGTGCGCACCGAGACGACGGGCTGGAACGTCGGGTTGCTGCCTGTCGGCGTCACCCGGACGGTCACGTCGCGCGGCGTGGTGAGCGTGTAGCTGAACACCACGTCGCGCCCGGTGCCGCGCGCGGAGTCGCTGCAGCTCGGCGTCTGCGCGCCGCTCACGGCCTCGTTCGCCGCCCACGTCGTCTCGCCGGTCGCCGTGGCGGTGTCGTTGGTGAAGCTCAACGCCGTCGCGCTGGCGCAGCTGTCGTTGCCGACGATGGGCGTGGCGTCGACCTCGAGTTGAAACGCGCCGCTCGTGCCGTCGGCAGCGTCGACCTGCACCAACCACGTGCCCGCCGCCAGGCCCGGCAACGAGAGCGTGCTCGCCGTCGCCGAGGGCGCCGCCTGACAGCCCGACGACGTGCC
>CAYWON010000037.1:38481-43732 GCA_964459885.1 uncultured Archangium sp. | reverse complement strand
GGCGCGCCGTTCGCCGACTCGACGAAGAGGAAATACGTGCCTGGCGGCAACGCGGGCACGGCGAGGCTGGCGCTGCCGCTCGTCGGGGCGTCGCACGAGAGCTCGGTGCCTGTGCAGCCGCCACGCAGGTAGACGACGGGCCGCGCGCTGCTGCCGGTGAGCGGCGCTACTGCGACAGTCAGCGCCTGCGTGACGGTAGTGGTGAACGAATAGACGAGCTCCGGACCGCTCGCGTTGCAGGTGCCGGCGGTGTCGTCGATGGCCTGGCCCGGCTCGGCGGTGATGGAGATGCCGCCCGTACCCGCAGGCAGAATCGCGCGCGCCGACGCGCAGGTGTCGTTGAGCGCGGTGCACTCACCGTTGAGCGCGCTGCACTCGCGACCCGCGCCGCAGTCGGCGTTCGTGTTGCACTGCACACACTGCTGTGTTGCGTCGCACACCGGCAGCGGGTTCGCGCAGTTCGCGCCCGCGACGCAGCCCACGCAGCGGCTCACGCGCAGATCGCAGACAGGCACGACCGAAGAAGGACAGTGCGAGTCGGCGAAGCACTCGACGCACGCGCGGGTCGACGGGTCGCAGTACGGCGCCGCGCCCGAGAAGCACTCGTCGTTGGTGCTGCAGCCCGCGTCGACTTCTCCCGCGTCGGGCGCGCCCGCATCTGGAATGCCTGAGTCTGGAGTGCCTGCATCCGGTGTCCCCGCGTCGAAAGGCCCGGCGTCTGGGAGCCCCGCGTCTTCGCGCCCGGCGTCGGTTTCACCGGCGTCTGGCAGGCCCGCATCAACGCCGGCGTCGACCACGCCCGCGTCTCGACTTTCGCAACGACCTGTCAACGCGTTGCACAGATCGTCGCCCGTGCATCGGACGCCGCTGCAGCGATCGACCGGCGGGTTCGGCGTCGGCCCGGGACAAGCGGAATACAACCCCATGAAAACACTGAAAATGGCGACCCGGCGCATGAAGAAGCTCAGTGTATTTCAATGCTTGAAGAAACTCAGGGAGGTGCAGGTACGACAATGTCGCATGCCTACGAAAATCGGTGATCGCATCGCGACGGCGCTCCAGAACAACAACCGCATCTCGCAGGCGGAGATGACGGAGATCATCAACCTCGCGAAGGCCGAACCGAAGTTCACGCCAGCGGTGAAGGCGGAGCTGGCGTCGCTGCTCTCGACCCACGCCGACAAGTTCACCTCGAGCACCAAGGCGAGCCTCGAGCGGTTCCTCAACACCACGTCGACGGTCGCGGACCTCGCGGACCCGACGGTGCTGAGCAAGCACTCGACCTCGGTCTCGTGGACGCCGGTGCAGCCGGGCGGTTCGCTCTACGTCGACGGCATCAGCTACGACGACGTCATCCAGGGCTCGATCGCCAACTGCTACATGGTCTCGGCGTTCTCGTCGCTGGCGCTGCAGAACCCCGACGCGATCAAGAACGCCATCAAGGACAACGGCGACGGCACCTACGACGTGCGCTTCTTCGAGCGCGGCTACCCGAGCTACCGCCCCGTCACCGTGAAGGTGGACGGCGATCTGCCCACCGAGTTCGGCACCACGTCGAAGTACGGCAAGGCGCGCGACAGCAAGGAGCAGTGGATCAGCGTGCTCGAGAAGGCCTACGCGCAGTGGAAGGGCGGCTACGAGGCCATCGGCAACGGCGGCAACGCGGGCGCGGTCTTCGAGGCGCTCACCGGCAAGCCGTCGAACTGGACCACCACCACGTCGGCCTCGCCCGAGCAGATCTACAGCCGCATCTCGAACGCCATCTCGACGGGCAAGCCGGTCACGGCGGGCACCCACGGCAAGGACTCGGGCGTCGACTACAACGGCACCGGCGTCTACGCGTGGCACGCCTACACGGTGATGGGCACGAGCGAGGAGGCCGGCACGAAGTACGTGCAGCTCCGCAACCCGTGGGGCCGCAGCGAGCACGGCGCTGATGGCAAGGACGACGGCATCTTCAAGATGAAGCTCGATGACTTCGTGAAGCTCTACAACTCCCTCAACATCGGCGGCTAAGGTCCACGTCCATGCCCAAGATCTCCGAATCGATCTCCCGTGCGCTCCGCGACAACCGTGTCTCCATCAGCGAGATGAACTCGCTGATTCGCGAGGCCAAGTCGCAGCCGCTGACCGCTGAGACCAAGGCGCAGCTCCAGCAGCTGCTCGACCTGCACGCTGACAAGTTCGGCAGCACCGCGACGCGCGACCTGCGCAACTACCTCAGCACCGCGAACATCACGGGCACCACGACGGTCACGCCGCAGCCGCCTCCGCCGACGGTGACGACGACCATCGCCGACCCCACGGTGCTGACCAAGCACGTGACCGACACCACCTGGAAACCGGTCGAAGGCGGCAAGCTGTTCGTCGACGGCGTCAGCTACGACGACGTGGTTCAGGGCTCGATCGGCGACTGCTACCTCGTGAGCGCGTTCTCGGCCGTGGCGCAGACCAACCCCAAGGCCATCGAGAACGCCATCAAGGACAACGGCGACGGCACCTTCACCGTGAAGTTCTATGAGAAGGGCAGCTCGCGGCAGGTCGAGATCAAGATCGACGGTGACGTCGCGCAGAGCGCCTCGGGCAGCCAGCGCTACGGCAAGTCGCGCGACAGCAAGGAGCTGTGGGTCGGTCTGCTCGAGAAGGCCTACGCGCAGTGGAAGGGCGGCTACGAGGCCATCGGCAACGGCGGCTACCCCGGTGAAGTGATGCAGGCGCTCACCGGCCGCTCGACGACCTACTCGTCGAACGCGTACGGCGACTCGACGTTCTCGCGCATTCAGCGCGGCACCGAAGGCGGCAAGCCGATGACGGCGGTCACCTACGGGAAGGACTCCGGCGTCGACTACAACGGCACCGGCGTCTACGCGTGGCACGCCTACACGGTGCTCGGCGCGACGGTGGAAGACGGCCAGAAGTACGTGCAGCTCCGCAACCCGTGGGGCTCGTCGGAGGCCGGCAACGACGGCAAGAACGACGGCATCTTCAAGCTGAAGCTCGAAGACTTCACGAAGCTCTACCAGGGCGTCGACATCGGGAACTGACGCGATGGATCTCGCTGCAGCAGTTCGCGACGCGAAGCCCAACGACACGGTGAAGGTCCCCGCGGGGCGCTACACCGTCAACCTCGACCTCACCAAGCCGCTGACCCTCATCGCGATGGGTCAGGTGGTGTTGGACGGCGTGCATTCCGGCACCGTGCTGCGCGTGTCAGGCGAAGGCCTGGTGCGGCTCTCGGGTTTCATGATCGTCGGCGGCAACGCGCCTGAAGCGGGCGGTGGCGTGGCGGTCATCGACGGCAACCTCGAGCTCACCGACTGCACGCTGCGCTTCAACAAGGCGCCGCTGTACGGCGGTGGCGGGTTGTACCTGCGCGACAGCAAGGTGACGGCGCAGCGCTGCCGCTTCGAGGCCAACACCGGCCGTCAGGGCGGCGCGATCCTCGTCGACGGCACCGCCGAGCTCCGGTTGCTCGACTCCACCGTCATCCAGAACGCGGCCGTCGAAGGTGGCGGCGTGCGCGTGAAGGAAGGCGCGAAGGCCGAGCTCATCGGCTGCACGCTGGCTGACAACAAGGTCGTGGGCGATCACTGCGCCGGCGGCGCCCTGCACCTCTCGGGCACCACCACGCGCGCGCCCACGGTCACGGTGAGCAGCTCCATCATCTCGGAGCGCGCCGAAGGCCCGAGGTGCGTCTTCAACTCCGACAAGCTGCCGGGCACGTTGACGGTCACGCGGTCGCTGCTGCCGACGTGGAGCAAGGACATCACCGGCGCGGGCAACGTCTATGGCGACCCGGCCTTCATCATGTCGGGCACGGAGCCCTACCTGCTGACCGACAAGTCTCCGGCCGTCGGTGCGGGTGACGCGACGGGCGCGAGCGCGAAGGACGTCGCGGGTCGTGCGCGCGTGCGCGGCGGCAAGGTCGACCTCGGCGCTTTCTCGTTCATGGCGGGCGGCGGCGGCGGCAGCGTCGGGTACTGAGGTTGGTGGCGCGCGTGTTGGGTGGCAACCGGCCGCCCAATCGCGCGACAATCGACCCATGAAGACCTCCTCGACCGAGAGCCAGCGAAAAGCCCAGGAAGCCGCGCGCCTCCGCGCCCAGAAGCAAGCCGACGGCTTCGAGACGAAGAAGCCCGCCGCGGCGCCGGAGATCGCGCTCGACCGCCGGGCCCAACGCAACCTCAGCAACCTCGGTGGCATCAGCAACTTCAGCTCGGCGAGCCTGCCGAAGGTGGGCGCTGCCGCGAGCAAGCAGTCGGCGACGCCGGTGGCGAAGAGCGCCGCGGCCGACCCTGTCGACGTGCAAGCCGAGATTCAAGACGGCCTCATCACCCGCACCGACGCGCTCGAGGCGGCGAACGACGCGGTGCAGGCGCGCGAGACCGAGCTGGCCGCGCACCTCACGCACCTCAAGGACGTGCTGACGCCGGAGCAGCTCGAGGCCTACGCCACCGACTTCCGCACCGATCACGCCAGCGAGTACGAGGCCGCCGACGCCGCGGCCACCGACCTCGCCGACTACCTCGCTGAGAACGCGGCGCCGCTCGCCGAGGCCGAGGCGCAGATCGCCGCCGAAAACAGGATCCCCGCCATCTACGCGGCGGACATCACCACCGAGTACCTCGACAAGGCGGCCGCCGAGCTGCAGACCGCGGTCACCCAGTCGCCGGCCGGCTCGTCAGACCTGGCCGCCGCCCTCGGTCACGTCGCCACCGCGGCCGAGCAGGTGGGCGGCGCGCTGGGCGAGGTCGGCGGGCGCTTCGGGGCGCTCGCGGAAGGTGCAGGCAAGGCCTTCGGTGGCTTGGGCGCGGCGCTCGACCTCGGCGCCAACGTCGGCCGCATTCTCGAAGACGGCGGGCGCGTGGAGCACTGGGCCGGCGCCGCGGCGAGCGCGGTGGTCGTCGCGGAGATCGCCGGCGTGGCCGTCACGGCCCCCGTGTCGATGCTCGCGGGCGCCGTCGCGGTGGTAGCGGGTGGCGTGTCGGACTACCGCGACAACGAAGCGCGCGTCGCCGACATGTCAGGCCGCCTCGGCGAGCTTGGCTTCGATGCCACGCACGCCGAGCAGATCTCCCGCGCCAACCCGGCGGCCCTCCGTGTGCTGGGTGAGGCCGGGTACTCACCCGAGCAGCTGCAGCAGCTGACGACGCAGCCGGGCCTCACGCTGGTCAACGCCAACCACACCGAGGCTGAGTACTTCGTCGGGGCGATGGAGCAGCTCGGCGTGTCACCCGCCGACGCCACGAAG
>CAYWON010000037.1:0-38381 GCA_964459885.1 uncultured Archangium sp. | reverse complement strand
CCGCCCTGCCCGTCGACGGTGAGAAAGACGTCCTGCAGATCGCTCGTCAGGCGCACCGTCATCAGCTGATCGCCGGGCACCACGATCGGCCGCTGCGTCAGCGCGTGCGGGCAGATGGGCGTGACCACCACGCAGTCGACCGACGGGTGCACGATGGGGCCGCCCGCTGACAGCGAGTAGGCGGTCGAGCCGGTGGGCGTCGAGAAGATGACGCCGTCGGCGAGGTAGGTCGCGACGAACGCGCCGTCGAGCCAGGTCTCGTGCGCGGCGATCTTCGCGAGCGCCGCCTTGTTGATGACGACGTCGTTCAACACCTCGTCTTCCAGCACCAGCGCGTCGCCGCGAAACAGCCGGCACGTCAGCTTCATGCGCGAGTCGACCTTCGCCTTGCCGTCGAAGACCTGCCGCAGCGTGGTGATGGCCTCGCCCACGGGGATCTCGGTCATGAAGCCGAGCGAGCCCAGGTTCACGCCGACGATGGGCACCGGCCGGCCGCGGAGAATGCGCGCGCCGTGAATGAGCGTGCCGTCGCCGCCCAACGTCACCATCAGCTCCGCTGACGCGAGCTGCTGCTCCGACGCGGCAGGACAACCGAGCGCCTCAGCGAGGTGCGGCTCGACCAGGAACTCGCGCTCGGGGAACTCAGCGATGAGCTCCCGCGCGAGCGCGACTGCTTCGTCTTTCTTCGGCCGGGCGATCAGGGCGATGGTCTTCATCGGCGGTCGCGACGGTACACCGGTTCTTCAGGGTCGGCTCGGAGTCGGCGGCGGCAGCGGCCCCGCCCCGATGGCCGGCATCTCGCCGGTGGAGATGCGGCGGCTGGCGACCTCCACCACCATCGACTTGAGCTGCCGCGACAGCACGCGGAACATGCCGGCGAGCAGCTCCGGGCGATCCGACAGCAGGTCGAGGAAGTCACGGCGATCGATCACCAGCACCTTGCTGTCGGTGGTGGCGATCACCTCATTGATGCGCGGCGCGCCGTCGAAGAGCGAGGTCTCGCCGAAGCTCTCTTTGGCCTTCATGGTCAGCACCACCTCGCCGTCGCGGCGCGCTTCCATCGAGCCCTCGACGATGACGTACAGCGCGTCGCCCGGGTCGCCCTCGGCGTACACGCGCTCGCCCTTCGCGAACGCCTGCTCACGCGCCACCGCCGCCACGGCGGCCACGTCGTCGACGTCACTGCGCGCGAAGATCTCCACACCTTCGAGCGCGAAGAGCTTCTTCACGGTGAGCTCGTTCATGTCGTCCTCCCGGTACGGCTGCTGCCAGACCAGCACGCGACGCGCGACCGCGCGGGCACAGGCCTTGAGAATGAAATCGTCAGACCCGCACAGCTCCATCAAGTGCGTGGCGAAGCGCGCGGCGGCGCCCAGCGGCAAGGCGCGGTGATTCGAGTCGACCGCCAGCGAGATGATCTCCCGCTCGGCGCCGGTCAGCACGTTGTCGATGAGCTCCAGCGCGAACGCCCGACGCCGCGAGTCCGTGCCGATGAGCAGCGTGTGGGCGCGGCGCATGGTGCGCCCGTCGTGCCGCAGCCCCAAGAGCCAGAAGCTGATCTCCATCGACTGATCGAGCCGGTCCCCGAGGACGCGCGTGAGTAACGACGCGTCTCCCAGCGCCGCGCGCGCGTCACGGTAGGGCTCCAACAACCGCTCCGTGAGCTCGCGGCGCCGCTCGAGGGCCTGCAGCTGGCGTTCGGCGTCGATCTTCAGCTCCGGCTGCTCGTCGTGCAGCTGCGCCAGCGAGAGCCCCACGCGGTAGTGCAGCGCAGAGTCGTCCTGCGGGTTCGAGAAGAGCAACGCGTCGAGCGACGACTGGCTGGCGATGAGGCGCAAGACGCGCGGCAACTGCAACCGCAGGCCACGGGTGCGGCTGCGATCATCGAGCGCCGAGGCCAGCAGCGGCACCACGCCGTCGCCCATGTTGGAGAGCGCTTCACGGGCCGCGCGACGATCGTCACGCCAGGTGAGAAAGCGCAGCAGCCGCGGCGCCAGCTCGACGTAGCGCCCCGCCCCCGCCGCTTCGATGGCCACGCGCCGCACGGTGGCGTCGGCGTCGTCGAGGTATGGCACCAGCGCGCGCGCCAGCTCGGGCTTGGCCAGGCGACCCAGCAGCTTCGCCACCTCGCGACGTTCTGGCGGTGGCGCGTCGACGCCGCGCTCAAGCAGCGCCGTCAACATGGTGCGGGCGGTGCCGTCGTCGGGCCCCGGCAGCAGCAGCACGCCGCCGATGGCCGCGGTCTGCATGCCGATGTCGCTCTGCCCCAACAACGGCGGCAGCACCACGCGCGCGCGCTCCGGCGCCAGCCACGCCAACGCCCAGATCGCCGCGTCACGTGGCCGCCGCGCCCCGGTAGCGATGATGTTCTCGAGCAGCTTGCCGACCGAGTGCAGCCGCAGCTGCTCGGCCAGCAGCACGCCGCGCTCTTGCACGCGCTCCTGCCGGTGCTCCAGCAGCGTGCGCACGTGGCTCTCGTTGAGCAGCCCGGTGCGCTCCAGCAGATCGGCGGCGCGCAGCGCCTGCTCCGGCGACGGGGCACGAATCGCCTGCCCCAGCAGCCGCTCTTCGCCCTCGAAGTCGGCCTGCTGGTCGAGCCCCGCGACGCGCGCGTGCACCGCGTCGACGTAGCGCGGGCGGATCTTCCACAGCGCCCAGCCGACGACGCCGCACGTCAGCAGCACCAACACGAAGACACCGTCGAGCCCCACGGCCTTCGCCAGCGCGAGCAGCAGCACACCGGCCACGCCCATGCCGCCTTTGCGCACCACGCCGTCGATGGTGCGACGCGACGCGTCTCGCAGGCGATCCGGCAGCGGCGCGTACATCAGCTGAATCGCCACCGGCAGCATCGACCAGCTCGCCGCGGCCTCGAAGACCTTGAGCGCCCACGCGCTCCACACCGACGGAACGAACCAGGTGATCAACGTCAGGCCCGCGAGGAAGGCCGGCGCGAGGCCCGCGTACCGCAAGATGCCCAGCTTCCTCAGCAGCAACTCAGCCAGCACGAACTGGAACACCACGCAGAACACGCCGGTCCACAGCTGGTGCGAGGCGAACAGCGAGGCCATGTCGGCCTCGGCGAGGTTGTCGGCGGCACGCGCGCGGAAGATGAAGTCCGTCAACTGCTGCACCATCGACAGGCCGAGCACCAACACGGCCATCAACTGCGTGTACGGCGCGGCCAGCACCTCGCGCCAACCGTCGCGCGCCACGTTGACCGCTGGCAGCTGCGAGGGCGCCTGCGGCTCCAGCTCAGAGCGATGGAAGCGCCAGGCCACGCCCGCCGCGAACAGCATCGCGCCGCCGCCCACCAGCAGCGCCAACGCCGCACCGGTGGTGCGCGCCAGGACCTGCGCCAACAGGCCACCAGCGATGGCACCCGACATGCCGATGCCGTTGATCCAGCTGTACGCGCGCCGCGCCTCGCGGGCGTCGAAGGCCTCGCTCATGGCGCCCCAGAATGAGAGCGAGACCAGCGTCGCGAACACTTCAGAGAACAGGTACGCGCCGATCGAGACCCACGACTGCTTGAGCCACAGCCCCAGCGCGAGCGCGCCGACGACGAGCGCCCCCGTCAACACCACGAAGCCCGGGTTGCGCCGTCGCTTGCCGTCGCCGCCCACCAGCGCGAGCGCCGAGGCCAGCACCGCCGCGCCGATGTACAGCCACGGCAGCGCCTCCGACGAGAAGCGCGAGAGCGTCAGCGCGTTGGCGCCGGGCTTCAACATCGCCACCGCGCCGATGAAGAAGAACTGGAACGCCGCCGCGGGAGCCAGCCGCGCGACCCACGTGCGCGTCATGGCCCTACCCTCGCTGACGGCGGATCACGGGAAATCGCTCCGCGTGAAGAGCGAGCGCACCGGCACACCCGTCGCTTCGATCGCCTCGCGGCCACCTTCCTGGCGGTCGACGATGGTGAACGCAGCGATCGGCTTCAAGCCTTCAGCCCGCGCGCGCTCGATGGCCTTGATGGTCGAGGCGCCAGTCGTCACCACGTCTTCCACGACCACGACCTCGGCGCCGGCGGCGATCGACGAGAGCCCTTCGACCCACTGGCCGGTGCCGTGGCCCTTGGGCTCCTTGCGCACCAGGAACGCGTGCAGCGGCGCCGCGCCGAGAAAACTCACGAGCGACACCGCGCTGGCGATGGGGTCGGCGCCCATGGTCAAGCCGCCCACCGCGACAGCGGTGGGAAAGGCTTCTCGCACGCCGACGAAGAGCAGCTTGCCGACCAGCCAGTGTCCTTCGGCGGTCAGCACCGTCTTCTTGCAGTCGATGTAGAAGTCCGACTCGCGCCCGCTCGAGAGCACGATCTTCTTCTTCGCGTACGAGCGCTCCGTCAGCATCGCCAGCAGCCGCCGACGGTCGACGTCGAGGGCGGCCGGCGAGACGTCGAGCTTCACAGCTTGCTCTCCAGGAACGCCACGAGATCGATCGAGTAGCGCAGCTGCTTGAGCAGCTCGTCGCGGCGCTCGGTGTCGAGATCGCCAAAGACATCGGCGAGCAGCGAGAGGTCCTGGTTGGCCTGGCCGAGCCGCACGGTGACGTCGGCCGCGAGCTCGTCGGCGTCGACCTCTTCTTCGACGCTCTCGGGCGCGAGGCCGTCTTCAGTCGCGAGCGCCTTGTCCAACATGTCGCGCGCTGCGGGAGACAGCCGACCGTCAGCCTCGAGCGCCTCACGCACCGCGGCGAACGCCTCGGTGCCGATGCTCCTGGAATGAATCGCCGACGCGAGCGACATCAGCGTGGCGTCACCGTCAGACAGATCGGTGTGCAGCCGCGCCAAGACCTTCTCGCGCTGGAGAAAACGCAGCGCCGCCACGCGACGAAAGCCGGTGATGACCTGGAACCGATCGGGCGGCACCAGCCGCACGTCGATGGGGAACAGCTGGCCCAGGCGCGCGATGTCGGTGGCGAGCGCCGCGACGTCGGCCAGCTCACCCTCGGGGCGCACGCGGAAGGCCGCGTCGTCGTCGACGCGCTCCAGCGGGATCAACGCCGGCGCCACGAAGTGCTTGTGCACCACCGGCGTCTCTTCGACCTGCGGCAACGACGGGGCAGACGGCGGCGGCGCGGGCACCTCGTCGTGAGCGACTTCCTCGACGACAGGCGCCGCTTCGACGGCGGGCGTCTCCTCGGGCGGAGGCGAGACCACCGCCTCCACCGGAGCCGCTTCACTCTCGCCGGTCAGCGCCGGCGTCTCGTCATTCACCCCGTCCGACATGGGTCACTTCTTCTTCTTGAGGAGGACCTTCTTCTTACCGGCCTCACCCACCAGCACGGGCTGGGGCGGCGGCGGCGGCGCGGGCTTCTCGCCCTTGTCCTTCGACGCGATCACCGGCGCGGCAGGCGGCTGCGGCTTCACGACCGGGCGCGCGACGACGGTGGCCGGGCGCGCAGGCGCGGCAGGCGCCGGGCGGGCGACGACGGGCGCCGCAGGACGGCTGATCGGCCGCGAGGTCACGTTCGCGCGCTGCGCGGGACGCTCCGACGCGGGCCGGGGCTCGGCGTTGCCCATGTCGACGTGGCCGCGGAAGCTGGCGCCATCGACGATGATCACGCGCGGGGCGTTGATGTCGCCCACCATGCGGCCTTCGCGCGTCAGCTCCACCGACTCGCTGGCGGAGATGTTCCCCACCACCACGCCGGAGATGATCGCGTTGCGGACCTGCACGTTCGCCTTCACGATGCCCGAGGGCTCGACGATCAACGTCTTCGTGAGGTTCAGCTCACCCTCGACGCGACCGCGGACCGTGAGGTCTTCGTCGCCTGAGAGCTTGCCGTTGATGAGGATCGACGGACCGATGATGGTCGTCTCGCCGCCCCCGCCAAAATCCTTGGTGGCCGCCATGAATCAGCGCTCCTTGACGTCCATGTCGACGTTGCCCTTGAAGCTGGCACCGTCGGCGATCAGGATTCGCGGCGCGCGCACGTCGCCCACCACGCGGCAGTCGGCCTTGAGCTCGACCTTGTCGGTGGCGGCGATGTTGCCGGTGACGCGACCGGTGATCTCCACGTTCTGCACCTCGATGTCGGCCTCGACCGACGCCGACGCCTCGACGAAGAGGCTCTCCTTCAGCGAGATCTTGCCCTTCACCGTGCCCTGGATGACGAGGTCTTCGTCGCCCGAGATCTCACCGTCGATCGTGATGCTCGAACCAATGATGGTGTTCGCCATGTCGTTTCTGTCCCCTCGTTGCGAAGCGTTGAAAGTCGTTGATGTCAGATGTCGTCGGGCAGCTTGACGTCCATCTCGATGGAGCCGTTGAAGACCGCGCCGTCTTCGATCACCACGCGCGTGGCCTTGATGTCGCCGTTCACCTTCGCCGACTGGTTGATCGACACCTTGGTCGACGCGTCGATGTTGCCGCTCGCCGTACCGTTGATGGTCAGCTCGTCAGCGCGAATGTCGGCCTCGACGATGCCGGACGACTCGATGGTGAGGTGGTTCTTGAGCGCGATCTGACCCTCGACGCGGCCCTCGATCACCAGCCCGCCTCCGCCGGTCATGCTGCCGCGAATGGTGATGCCCTTGCCGATGATGTTGATCTGATCGGAGTTCGCCATGGGTGGTTCCTCGTATGTCAGCAGTGCGCGGAAATCCATCGCGAGATGTCGTCCCACACCTGCTCGCGACCGACCTCCATCAGCGTTTCGTGACGGTGATCGGCGTACTCTTTCCACGTCTTGTCAGCCGAGCCGATGGTGCCGAAGAACGCCTTGGCGGCAGGCACCGACGCGACGGGGTCTGCAGAGCCCATCACCATGAAGACCGGCAGCGTCAGCCGCGCGCCGAGGCCCGCGAGCCGCGCCTGCGCCGCCTGCGTCTCGAAGAACCAGCGCGGCGTCGTGTGGTGCAGGTACAGCGGGTCGTTCTTCGTCTCTTCCTGCCACGCGAGATCGCGCGAGAGGTCGGTGGGCTTGAGCTCGTTGCCGATCTTGAGCCCCGGCAGCAGCCCCTTGAGCAGCTTCGCGCCCAGCAGCTTGAGCGGCGGCGGCTCGAACGCCAGCGCGTAGAACGGGCCCACCAGCACCACGCCCTTGAGCTCCGGCGGCGGGTTGACCGCGAAGTGCGTGGTGATGAGCGAACCGTTCGAGTGCGAGACGATGAAGACCGGCTTGCCCTTCGCCGCGTCGATGAGGCGCGCCACGAAGGCCCGCATGTCGTCGAGGTAGTCGTCCCACTTGTTGACGTCGGCGCGCGCGCCGTCGGCCTTGCCGTGCCCGCGGTAGTCGAAGGCCAGCACGCCGAAGCCCTGCTTCACGAAGGCTTCGATGGGCTGCTTGTAGCGGCCGGAGTGATCTCCGTACCCGTGCACCACCCCGAGCCAGGCCTTCGGCTCTTGATCGGGCACTGTCTGGCTCCAGAACAGACGGGTTCCGTCTTTCGAAGCGAAGTACCCCTCGTCATGACGCGGCATGGCGCGCGGTTTTAGCGGTGCTTCGGGTCGGGAGTCAGCAACTTCAACTTCCGCTCGAGGTCTGCGCGCTGCGACGGCCGCTCGGCGTCATCAGGGCTGGCCTGAAGCAGCTCGAGGGCGCGCGTGTACGTCTCGACCGCACGTGCCTTCTTGCCCGCCCGCGCCGACACGTCGCCGAGGTGCTCAAACAACGTCGCGTCTTCGGGCCCTGAATCGACGGCGCGCTCCAGGGCGTCGCTCGCCTTGTCGAGGTCGCCCTTCTTGAAGAGCACCCAGCCGAGCGAGTCGAGGAACGCGGCGCTGTCAGGCCGCTGCTCCAGCGCGCTGCGCACCAGCCGCTCGGCCTCTTCGAGATCGCCGCCGTGCTGCGCCAGCGTGTAGCCGATGAAGTTGAGCGCCGCCGGGTGCCGCGCGTCGCCTTCCAGCAGCCCGCGCACGCGCTCCACCGCGTGCTGCCAGTCACCGTTCTTCTCGAGCACCGTGGCGAGCGCGAAGGTCAGCGACTCGTCACGCGGCGCCCGCGCCACCGCTCCCGAGAGCAGCGACACGGCGTCACCCAGCCGGTTCTGGCGGCCGTAGAACGACGCCAGCGCCTCGAGCACGTCGGTGGTGGGCGCGCGGCCGATGGCCCGAACCAGCGTCAGCTCGGCCTCTTTCACGTTGCCGGAGCGCTCCTGCGCGCGCGCCAGCGCGGCGTCGAGGCCCTGCAGCTCGGGCTTGTCGTCCTGCACGCGCTTGAGCACGTCGAGCGCGGCGCGGTGCTGACCCAGCTGCGACAGACAGATGGCCCGGTGCAGCCGCGCTTCGTACGAGACCTCGCCCAGGCCCTTGGGCACCGCGTCGAAGGCCGCCGCAGCGCGCGTGAAGTTGCGCACCCGCTCGTGCACCAGGCCCGCATAGAAATGGAGTCGCGGCTCGACACCGCTGGCGCGCGCCTTGTCGAGCACCTCTGCAGCCGACTGGAGCTGGTTGGCAGCGAGGTACGCGAACGACACCTTCACCGCGAGCTCGGGGTCCTGCCCCTGCGAGAGCACGTTGGTGAAATAGGCCTGCGCCTCCGGGAGTCGCTTCAGCCGCAGCGCCACGCGGCCCGCGTTCAGCAGCACCTCACGGTTGTCGGGGTCCTGCTGCAGCGCGCGCTCCCAGAGCTCCAGCGCCTTCGGCAGCCGGCCGCCCTGCTCTGCGATGCGCGCCAGCGTGCCCCACGCCTCGAGGTCTGATGGATCGCGCTCCACCGCTTTGAGCAGCAGCTTCTCGGCGCGCGCGGCTTCACCCTTCTCGGCGAGCGCGAGCCCCAACCGGTGAAAGCCGATGGGCTCACCGGGGACCGCGGCAGAGAGCTCTTCGACCACCTTGGTGGCGTCGTCGTAGCGGCTCTGATCGAGCCACAGCTGCGTCATCACGAGGTACGCGTCGGGGTTTGACGGCCGCAGCTTGATGGCGCGGCTCAGGTGCGTGCGCGCGCGGGTGAACTTCTGGCTCTCGTACAAGACGCGACCCATGAGCAGCTGCGCCGGCTGGTACTCAGGGAAGCGCTCGATCACCTTCTTGAGCTGCGCTTCGGCTTGATCGAGCTGCGACGACCGCGCGTATTGCTCGGCGAGGCCGGTCATCAAGAACGGGTTCGATTCATCAGAAGCCAGCGCCAGCCGCAGCTCATCGAGCGCCTGCCGGTGATCGCCGTCGTGGTGCGCCAGCCGCGCGCGCAAGAAGTGGGCGTACGACGCGGCCGACGGAAACGGCGTGCCCGTCTCGTCGGTGGTCACGCCCATGGCCTCGCGCATCGCCGAGAGGTCGACCGCCGGCCGCCGGGGCTGCGCTGCGATGCCCGGCAGCGCGACGACCCACAGCAGCGGCAGCCAACGCGTCATCAGGAGATCAGTTTCTCGAGGAGTTTCTCAGCGCCGCCGCCCGACGATTCCTTCACGTCAAGTGTACGAGATCGGTACGTGAGGCGCTCATCGGCGAGGACGCCCACCAACCGTCCGACCAGCTTCTGCGCGGCGTCGCCTTGCGTCTCGGGCATCACCACCACGAACACGCCCTGCCCGAGGTGCCCCACGAAGTCCGGCGTCTCGAGGTGCGAGCGGATGGCCGCAGCGCAGCGGCTGGCGCCGTCGCCGATGTCCTTGAGCGGCTTGAGCACCGCCAGCGTCAGCGGTCGCCCGTAGCGCACGCTGCGGCTGAGCTCGCCGTCGAGCGCGTTCACCACGCCGATGTGATCGTACAGGCCGGTCTCGGGATCGTTGCCGGGGCCCGCCGACAGCTGCGGCCGCGCGCGGCTGCGCTGCACCACCGCCTGCACGCGGCTCAACAACACGCTCGGGGGCAACGGCTTGGCGACGAAATCGGCGGCGCCCAGCTCGGCCGGCCGCACGCGCTCGGGCAGCTCGGGGCGCGCCGACAGCAAGATGACGGGAATGTTCTCGGTCTCCGGCCGCGACTGCAGCTCGCGGAGCGCGTCGAGGCCGTCCCGGTTGGGCATGAAGACGTCCATGATGATCACGTCGGGCACCAACGCCCGCGCGCGCGCCACCGCTTCGTTGCCGTCGCGCGCCAGCTCCACGCGGTAGTGGCCCGAGAGCCCCATGGTGGCGATGCGGCTGAAGATCGGGTCGTCATCGACCAGCAGCACCAGCGGCTCACTCTTGCGCGTCGGCAGGCCACGCTGCTGACCCGCCGGCATCGGCAAGGTGAACGCGAAGACCGCGCCGCCTTCAGCCGGAGCCTCCGCCCAGATCTCACCGCCGTGACGCTCGACGAAGTCGCGGCAGATCGAGAGCCCGAGCCCGTTCGAACGATCGAACGCCATCAACACCTTGTTCGGGTCGTCGACCTTGCCGTCGTCGCGCACTTCGATGAGCGCGACGTCGCCGTCGGGCCGCTTGCGCAGCCGCGCGCGAATCAGGATCTCCTTGGGCGAGTCCGAGTGCTTGAGCGCGTTGGTGATCAGGTTCTGCAGCACCTGACGGATCTTCTGCTCGTCGGCGAAGACGTCGAGGCTCATGGGCGCTTCAGCGCGCAGCGCCACGCCCTTCTCTTTCGCCAGCAGCTGCAGCTCGCGCGCGCTGTCCTGACACGCCTCGCTGACGTCGAACGCGCGATTGAACAGCGCGATGCGGCCGTCAGACCCGCGCGCTGAATCGAGCAGGCTCTCGACGAGGCCCAGCGCCTTCTTCGCGCCGCGGGAAATCGCGTCGGCGCTCGTCTGCTGCACCGCGGTCAGCGTGCCGTCAGCCGTGAGGATGTGGGCGTAGCCGATGATGACGCCCAGCGGCGCGCGGAGATCGTGGCTCAGCACCGCCATGATCTCGTTCTTCTTCCGGTCGGCGGCGCGGAGCCGGTTGTTGGCCTCGACCAGCTCTTTGTAGCGCTCGACGTACGCGTCCTCGAGGGCCTCCTGGCTGCGCGCGGCGGTGGCGTGCACCTGCTGCTGCTCCACCGCGTGCGCCAGCGCCACGCCGACGGCCTGCAGATAGTCGAGCTCTTCGCGCTCCAGCGGCATCGCGCGCCGCACCACGAGCGCCGCGATCTCGCGCACGTCGGCGCTCAGCGGCACCACCCAGCCACCTTCGATCTCCACAGGCAGGCGCGTCTCGAGCGCGCGGCGGTACGACGGAGACACGGCGAGATCGATCGGCGTGCGATCGGCCTCGTCGATCAACACGCCGCGCGACATGACGCCGCCCTGCACCTGCAACACGGCGATGCGCTCGCTGCCGAGCCCTTCCGCCAGCCGCGACGACACGGTGCGCACCAGCTCTTCGAGCGCGACGCCCGACACCGAGAGGCGCGTCAGCTCCAGCATCAACTCGAGCCGACGCCGCACCAGCTCGTCGAGCTCCACCGCCTTGCGGGCCTTGAGGCTGTTGGTCAGCAGGCGCTCGAGCGCGTCGAACGACTCGGCGACGCCGTCGACGTCGAGGCGCTGCAACGACGCGCGCCAGCCCTCACTGCCGTCGATGAGCACCGGCACCCGCCGCAGCTCAGGCCGCTTGCGCAGCTCCGCCAGCAACGAAGGTGCAACACGCGCCGTCGACGCCAACACCACGGCGTCAGGCCGATCACGTTGAGGAAGTTCAGCGGCGTTCGGCGCGGTGTCACACCGGTAGCCCCGGGCTTCGAGCCTGGACACGATGGATTCCGCGCGACTGCCGACAATCAAGACCCGACCAGATGCATTCACCACGTGTCAGTTTAATCACGACGGCCCAGTCACCACACAGCCGCAAACGCACCGGACACGGCTGAAATCTGGGGCATGGCGGATCATGTCGGGTACAGTGCGCGCGGCCGCTTTCTGCACCCTTGGGTCCCATGCACCGCACTCTTCTTGCAGCCGTCATCGCAGTCGCCGTGTCGTCGTTCGCTCAGACGGGCGATGAATGGAACACCTTCCCACCCGCTGCGCCGCCGCCGGCCACCACGCCAGCGCCGAAGCCCGCGGACGCCCCGCCCGCTCCGAAGGCCGAGCCCGCGCCGCAGCCGAAGCCGCAGAACAAGCCGCTCCCGCCGCGCCTCGCTGAAGCGCTGGGGGTCGACGCGGGCGTGCCGGCGAGCGCCGACGCGGGCGTGGGTGACACCCGCATCGTGTCGCAGACCGAGAAGTACCTGGCGGGCACCGAGCCGCACAGCCCGTCGACCTGGGGCGTGCCCTGGGACGCCACCGAGAACGCGCGCGTGGCCGTCGGTCACGTCGGCATCGGCACCGTCTACGTGCCCAGCGCCCGCCTCGGGAAGGCCGGCGTGGTCCGCGTCTCGCTGCTCGGCGAGTACCACAACATCAACGACTTCCCCGTGCGCAGCGCTCAGAACATCCGCTCGGGCATCACCTTCGCCGCCAGCTTCCAGCCGTTTGACTGGGGCGAGGTCTTCGTGGCGTACGGCGCCGCGGCCAACAGCAACAACCGCACCTCGCCCAACCTGATTCAGGCGCTCGGCGATCTGCAGTTCGGCATCAAGCTCTCGCGCGAGTGGGCCAGGGGCTTCCACGCGGGCGTCGACCTGCGCCTCATCACGTTCTCGGGCGTCGGCAACCAGGGCCTCGATCGCTTCGCGGTCGGCTTCAAGCCCACGCTGCTGCTGACCTACGACTTCCGCACGCTGACGAAGTACCTCCCGCTGATCCTCACCGGCGGCTTCGGCGCCACCATCGACAGCTCGTCGGGGCTCGTCACCAACCAGCGCCTCAACGCGTCTGAAGAGTACGCGCTCAACGTCAACCGCTACCACCGCCTCAACGTGATGGCGGCCGCCGAGATCCCCTTCCCCATCATCTCGCCCTTCATCGAGTACCAGGTGGCGCCGGTGCTGGGCGTCGACAACGGCGAGCTCACCGGGCCTGACGGCCGTTTCATCGCGGCGGGCGCGGCGATCAACCAGTCGCTCGGCCTCGGCCTCAAGATCACCGCGATCAAGGACCTCACGCTGACCTCGGGCTTCAACCTGGGCCTCGCGCAGTCGGTCGGCCTCGGCGTGCCGGCCACCCCGCCGTGGAACTTCTTCGTGGGCGCGGGCTTCGCCATCGACCCGTTCCAGAAGGGCGAGACGAAGCTGGTCGAGACCATTCGTGAGCGCACCATGGAGGTCGCCAAGGCGCCTCCGCCGCAGCGCCTCGAAGGCCTCGTGACCGACGCCGAGACGAAGCAGCCGATCTCGTCGGTCATCGTGGCGGTCGCCGGCAACAAGCCCACCGCCACTGACACCGCGGGCGCCTACGAGTCGCTGCCCGTCACCGGGAAGACCGTGAAGCTCTCGATCTCGCGCGACGGCTACACGCCGGTCGAGCAGGACGTGACGGTCGACCCCTCGAAGCCCACGCGCGTCGACGTCGCGCTGCAGCCCGACGTGAAGAAGGCGAAGTTCGAGGTCAGCACCACGGCCAACAAGAAGCCGGTGAAGGCCACCATTCACTTCACGGGCACGGCTGAGGCCACCGCCGAGACGCCGGAAGGCAACGCGCCGGCCGAGGTCGAGCTTCCGGCGGGCACGTACACCATCACCGCCAAGGCGCCCGGCCACCTCGCGCAGACGCGCGACGTTCAGGTGCAGGCGGGCGGCAAGCTGGTCGTCACCTTCGATCTCCAGCCCTCGCCCAAGAAGGTGCTGGTCGTGTTCAAGGGCGACAAGATCGAGATCCTCCAGCAGGTGCGCTTCGCCACCGGCAAGGCCACGATCCTCCCTGACTCGCACGGCCTGCTGGCGCAGGTGGTCGACGCCATCATCGCCAACAACGTCAAGCGCGTGCGCGTCGACGGCCACACTGACAACCGCGGCAAGAAAGACGCGAACCAGAAGCTCTCTGAAGATCGCGCGCGTGCGGTGATGGACTACCTCGTCGCACAGGGCATCGACGCGCACCGCCTCGAGTCGGTCGGCTATGGTGACTCGAAGCCGATCGCTCCCAACCTGACCGCGCGGGGCCGCGAACTCAATCGCCGCGTGGAGTTCATCGTCCTGGAGAAGTGATGAAGCGCCTGCTCAGCGCCCTGCCCTTCGTCGTCGCAGTCATGAGCTGCGACGAGATGACGACCAACCCGCCGCCGCCGCCCAACCCGCCGCAGGCCTTCATCACCGTCGCCGAGGCCAACGTCATCGGCGGGGAGATCAAGGGGCGGGTCAACGTCAGCGGCTGCAAGACGATCGCTGGGCTTGAGCTGCAGGAGCAGGACACCTTCCTCTTCAACATCGGAAACCCCGATGGCGGCACGAAGACGCCGGTGGACTTCACGCTGCCGTCGGGCGCGTTCTCGCACCTCTATTCGCGCCGCGGCATCTCGACGTCGCTGACGCTCAAGGCGAAGGTGACGTGCGACGACGGGCGCAGCAACGCGTCGCAGCCGGTGGGCGTGAAGTTCTTCCCGGTGGCCTCGCGCCTCGCCGCGACCGTCCCCGGCGAGCAGGTCGTGCCCGACATGTTCATCGCTGAAGGCGGCATCGGCGGCACGCCGGTCTCGTTCATCGGCTGCGCGCGCACCACGCAGGGCGGCACCACCATCGTGCGCGTGGGCACCGCGGGCAACGTGATGGGCTACACCACCGCGCACCCGTTCGACTGCACGCCCGACACGTACATCTCGGAGCTGAGCACCGTCACCGGCACGCGGTGGATCATGCAGCCCGGCCAGGGCGCCTACGCGCTCAACCAGACGCTCGACGTCGTGAAGATCATCAACGGCAACGTGAAGCGCATCGGCGTCGGCGCCAACGGCACCGCGCTCATGTGGATCGACGAAGCCGGCACGCAGCAGCGCGTGGCGAAGGTCGACCCAGTAGCCAGCACCGCCAACGACTGGCAGTTCGGCACCTCGGGCATCATGAACTCCAACCCGGTGGTGAACTCGGGCTCGGGCGTGGTGTGGTTCAGCTCGTGGTACTTCGTGATGGGCACGCCGCGCGTCTCACAGACCATCCTCTTCAAGCTCGATCTCAATACCGGCGCGCTGCTGAACCCGATGCCCGGTCGGCAGGCGCCGTCGGTCACCTTCCAGCAGACGCACTCGCAGGCCGAGATCGACATCCCGTTGATGCCGGAAGGCACCTTCAACGTCGACGGCTCGCTCTTCATGATGCCGCTGCACTCGTACACGAACGGCCAGGTCATCAGCACGACGGTCGTCAGCTGTCCCACCACGGGCGAGCTGTGCAGCATGCCGCAGTCGCGCCGGTGGACGAGCCAGACCTTCACCACCAGCCTGGGCTCGGTGGTGCTGAGCAAGGGTGGCTACGTCGCCGCCGTGGGGCCCTTCGCTGTGTATTTCCTCGACGAGCAGAGCGGCGTGCTGCGCAACCTGAGCGAAGTGCCGATTCAGCCCAGCGGGTCGAACATCGTGGTGGGTCTGCAGCCGGGCGCTGGCGCTGACTTCTACGTGCTGACCGGGCCCAATTTCGGCGCCACGCGGTCGTACGCCAACGAGATCATCGCCGTCGATTCACCGGCGACCGGCGAGGTCTGGCGCATGGAATACGGCAGCGGCGAGAACTACGTGAACGGCGTCACCATGGCGATCGACGACACCGGCGCGCCGTGGCTGCGCGTCGGCATCGATCTCGTGAAGCCGCTCACCAACGCCGAGTACCGCATGGCCGTGGGCCCCACGACGCCCTGACGTCAGCGCTTCTTCGCGACCAACAACGCTTCGACGTTCCCCGCGGGACCGGGCACCGGTGAATCGATGAGGCCAACCTCGTCGAGCCCCTGCCCTTTCACGAAGGCGCGAATGCGATCGATGGCGCCCTGCCGCGCCACCGGGTCGCGCACCACGCCGCCCTTGTCGATGTGCGCCGGCCCGACCTCGAACTGCGGCTTCACGAGCGCGATGAGGTGCCCGCCGACGAGCAACTTCGGCAGCACCGCAGGCAAGACGAGCTCCAACGAGATGAAGCTGACGTCGATGACGACGATCTGCACGGCCTCCGGCAGATCGTCGTCGGTGAGATGACGGGCGTTGACGCGCTCGCGACTGATGACGCGACCGTCCTGTCGCAGCTTCTCGTGCAGCTGGCCCCAGCCGACGTCGATGGCGTGCACGCGGGCGGCGCCTTCCTGCAGCAGGCAGTCGGTGAAGCCGCCGGTGCTGGCGCCGATGTCGGCGCAGATCGCGCCGCGCACGTCGACCTTGAACGCGTCGAGCGCGCCCTTGAGCTTGAGGCCGCCACGCGACACGTAGGGCAACACCTCGCCCTTGAGGCGCAGCTCGGCGTCGACGGGCACGCGGGTGCCGGGCTTATCGACGCGTTGGTCGCCGACGACGACCTGCCCCGCGAGGATCAACGCCTGCGCGCGGGTGCGCGTCTCGGCGAGCCCGCGCTCGTGCACCAGGATGTCGAGTCGCTCCTTCTTCATCGCAGCTCCTGCTTCGCGAGGAACGCCAGCGCTGCGGCGCGCAGACCGTCGGCGTCGAGGCCGAGGTCGCGACGCTGCGCGCGCGCGTCGCCATGTCGAATGAACGCGTCTTCCGGCATGCCGAGGCGCAGCACGGGCGTGGCACCGGCTTCCAGCACCGCCGCGCCGAGCCCGCCGCGCGTGGTGCCTTCTTCGACGGTGATGATCGGCCCACCGTTCGCGAAGGCCTCGATCAGCGACGGGTGCAGCGGCAGCACGCCGGCATCGACGACGGCCCACGGCTGGCCGCGCGCGGCCTCGAGCGCGGCGAGCGTGAGCGGCCCCAGACACACGAAGGTCGCGGTCGGTGCGCTCGGTCGCTGCAGCCACCTCGGCGCATCGGGCGGTGTCTGCGGTGCGGCGGCGTCGGGCAACGTGCCCCGCGGGAAGCGGATCGCCACGGGCCCGCTGCGCGCGATCGCCGACGACAGGAGCGGCGCGAGATCGGTGGCGAAGGTCGGCGCATGCAGCGTGAGCCCCGGCACGGATCGCAGCATCGCGAGATCGAACGCGCCCTGGTGCGTCGCGCCGTCGGCGCCCACCAACCCGGAACGATCGACCGCGAAGATCACCGGCAAGCCCGTCAGCGCGACGTCGTGAATGAGCTGATCCAACGCGCGCTGGAGGAACGTCGAATAGATGCAGACCACCGGTCGCAGCCCCGCGTGGGCGAGCCCCGCGGCGAAGGTGACGGCGTGTTGCTCAGCGATGCCGACGTCGAAGACCCTGTCGGGAAAACGGGTCTTGAGCGCGACCAGCGAGCTGCCCTGCAACATCGCGGGCGTCACGGCCACGAGCCGCGCGTCACCAGCCATCGCCTCGCCGAGTGCGTCGGCGAACGCCTCTGTCCACGTCTGCTGGCCGCCGCGGCTGCGCACCAGCTTCCCGTCGCGCAGCTCCCACGGGCCCATGGCGTGACCGCGCGTCGCCGCGTCGGCCTCTGCGGGAGCGAAGCCACGACCTTTCTGCGTGCGCACGTGCGCGACGACCGGCTTCTCGCAGCGACGCAGCTGTGTGAGCGACTCGTGCAGCGCGTCGAGGTCGTGCCCGTTGACAGGCCCGAGGTACACGAAACCGAGCGACTCGAAGAAGGCGCGCGGCGCGTCGGTCAGCATGCGCTCCACGGCGCCCACGTTGCGCGAGATGCTCATGCCGTTGTCGTTCAGCACCAGCTTCACCGGCCGATCGCTCGCGCCCGCGTTGTTGAGCGCCTCGAAGGTGAGCCCGCCGGTCAGCGAGCCGTCCCCGACGATGGCGACGGCGTCGCCCGGCTGCGCGAGCGCGCGCTTGGCTTCCACGATGCCCAGCGCGACAGACAGGGCGGTACAGGCGTGCCCCGCGGCGAACGCGTCGTGCTCGCTCTCAGCGGGGTCGAGGAACGGCGCGAGACCACCGGCCTGCCGCAGCGTCGGCATCGCGGCGCGACGACCGGTCAGCAGCTTGTGCGCGTAGGCCTGGTGCCCGACGTCGAAGACGAGCCGATCAACAGGCGACCGGAACACGCGGTGCAACGCCACGATCAGCTCCACCGTGCCGAGCGACGCGCCGAGGTGGCCGCCGACGCGGCCACAGACCGTGACGATCTCCTCGCGCAGCGCTTCACAGAGCGCCGGGAGTTCGCTCGCGGGCAGCGCGCGCAGCGCCTGAAGTGAATCGACTCGATCGAGCACGTTCACGAGGCAGCCCCAGACGTCCGGCGCGTGTGGCGGTGGCGCGTCGCGAATTCCAGGTGAACCGCGATGGACCGCCGGAAACACAGCACCGTCGATTCGCAGGCGATGAAACGCCGCTTCGACCACGCCGCACAGCGCAACGGCGCCCGGCGGTTTGCGACGGTCGTGAGCGAGCAGCTTCCGCAACGGGTCGGCGCGGCGCTGCACCGCGGCACGTCCACGGGTCCAGCACCGGCCGCCGGGCGATCCGCGCCGGTCGCGAGCGAACCGCTACCGCGGCGCGATTGCGCGGCGCTGCACCGAGGTTTCGCGACAGGTTCACCTCCACCCACCGCCGAGTGTTCCGCACCGGCAGTGAGCGAACCGCTACCGCAGCGCGATTGCGCGGCGCTGCACAGAGGTTTCGCGACAGGTTCACCACCACCCACCGCCGAGTGTTCCGCACCGGCAGTGAGCGAAACCCTACCGGACCGCGACGGCGCGGCGATGCACCGAGGCTGTGCGAGCGGAACACCACCGCCGGCCGCCGAGTCTTCCGCGCCAGTCGTGAGCGAGCCGCCACCGCACCGCAACACAGCAGCGCGGCGCAGAAGCGCTGCGACCGGAGCACCACCACCGACCGCCGAGTCGTCCGCGCCGTTCGTGTGCGAGCCGCCACTGCACCGCGACGGCGCGGCGCTCCACAACGGCACCGCGACCGGAACACCACCACCGACCGCCGAGTCGTCCGCACCTTTCGTCAGCGAGCCGCCGCTGCACCGCCACAGCGGCACCGCGACCGCGCGGCGCTCAGCTCTGCCGGTCAACGGAGTACCTCGCCAACGCGGCGAGCGGGCCGGCGACCGGCTCCAGCAGCCGCACGGAATCGAGCGCCACGAACACGTGGTCCGCCGCCATCTGCCGGGCGCGGTCGAGCCCCACGACCGCCGGGAACGTGTGTCGCCCCGCCGCAGCATCAGCGCCAGTCGGCTTGCCCATCGCCGCGGCGCTCGCTGTCACGTCGAGCACGTCGTCAGCGATCTGGAACGCCAAACCCACCGCGTCGCCGTAGCGATCGGCCGCGGCCAGCTTCGCTTCGTCAGCGCCGCCCGCAAGCGCGCCCATGCGACACGCCGCGCGGATCAACGCGCCCGTCTTCAGGCGGTGCAGCCGGTTGAGGTAGTCCAGCTCAGCCGGGCGAGCCTCGTCGATGTCCATCACCTGACCACCCACCATGCCCGCGGCCCCGGCGGCCACGGCCAGCTCGCCCACCAGACGCCCGCGCAGCGCGAGCTCCGCAGCCGGCCCGTTGGCCAGCATCGCGAACGCCTCCGTCAGCAGCGCGTCGCCCGCGAGAATCGCCATCGCCTCGCCGTGCACCTTGTGGTTCGTCGGCCGACCGCGCCGGAGATCGTCATCGTCCATCGCGGGCAGATCGTCATGCACCAGCGAGTACGTGTGGATCGCCTCGAGCGCGGCCGCGGCGTCATCGGCCACTGTCTTGCCGCCGCCCGTCGCGCCCGCCACCGCGTCAGCGAACGCGAGACACAACACCGGCCGCAGTCGCTTGCCGCCGTCGAGCCACGAGTAACGCATCGCCTGCGACAGCTTCGCCGGCGTGCGCATCGCGATGAATTCCATGCGCTCGAGCAGCAACGCCTCGACGCGCTGTTGCTGCCCGGGGAGCCAGGACTCGAGAGAGAAAGTGCTCATCACCACTCCTTCAGAACGGCACGTCGTCGTCGGGGTCGACCGGGGCCGCAGGCGCGGCCTTCTTCACCGGCGCGGGAGCACGCGGCGCGGCCACCTCGGGCGTGGCCTCGGGGACCTTCAACGGGGCCGTTCGGCCTTCGTCATTGAGCAGCTGATCGATGCGCTTCTCAGCGTCGCCGAGAATGCCCTCGGCCTGCTTCACCAGACCAATGCCCTGCTCGAACTTCTCGAGCGACTCTTCCAGCGACAGCTCGCCGCCTTCGAGCCCTTCGACGATCTGCTGGAGCCGCGAGACGACCTCGCCGTACTGCCCGCGCGCTGCGTTCTTTTCCTTCGCCACGCGGTTCCCCTAGCACTACTTCCGCTTCGGCTCGACGCCGGTGACCTGCACACGCAGCTCGCCATCGCCCAGGCGCAGCGAGAGCTGCTGCCCCACGCTGACATCCGCCGACGTACGCACCACGTGCCCGTCGTCGCGTCGCGCGATGGCGTAGCCGCGACCCAGCACCTTGAGCGGGCTGAGCGCGTCGAGCGCGGCGCTCTGGCGACCCAGCGCGGTCCGCCCGTCGGAGAGTCGACGTCGTTGCGCGGCGGCCAACCGCTGCTTCAGCGCGTGGAGTTCCCGGTGCGCGCGCTGCAACGCCACGCGTGGATCGACGCGGGTGATGCCCGCCTTGAGCCGCTGGAGTTCCTCGCGGCGGCGCCCGTGCAGCTTTCGCGCGGCCTCTTGCAGCGAGGCCTTGAGCCGCGCCACTTCGGCCTGCCGCGTGCGCAGCTGGGCCTGGGGCTGCAACCGCTGCAGCCGCTCTTTCAGCAACCGCACCGCTGCGCCGTCGTCACGCACCCGCCGCCGCAGCAGGTTGCGCATGCGCTCGGCCGACGCGTTGAGCGAGATGCGCTGACTCGACAGCCGACGTCGCGGGTCGCTGAGCGCGTTGCGCAGATGCCGAAGCTCCGAGCGCTCGTGCACCACGGCCTTCTCGACGGCCTTCACCATGCGCAGCCGCAGCGTCGCCAGCTGGGCTTCGAGCTCGACGAGCGCCGGCACCACCAGCTCCGCCGCAGCCGATGGCGTGGGCGCGCGCACGTCAGCGACGAGGTCGCACAGCGTGGTGTCGATCTCATGACCGACCGCCGACACCACCGGCACCGGGCAGTCCCACACCGCGCGCACCACCGGCTCTTCGTTGAACGTCCAGAGATCGTCGACGCTGCCGCCGCCGCGCGTGACGACGATGACGTCGACGTCGGTGCGCGCCAGCCAGCGCAGCGCCCGCCGCACCTCGAACGACGCCCCGTCACCCTGCACCCGCGCGTCAGCCACCAGCACCGACGCCCGCGGGTGTCGCCGATGCAGCACCTTGAGGAAGTCGCGCAGCGCGGCGCCCGAGACGCTGGTCACCACGCCGATGCGCTGAGGAAGAAACGGCACCGGCCGCCGTGGCCGCGTGCGCTGCTCACCGATGAGGCCTTCTTTGAGCAGCTTCTGCTTGAGCTGCTCGAACGCCAGCGCCTGCGCGCCGACGCCCTCGGGCTCGATGCGGTTGACGATGAGCGAGTAGCGCCCCTGCGGCTCGTAGACGTCGAGGCTGCCCTCGATGATGACTGACAAGCCGTCCTTCAGCTGGAACTTCAGCTTCTGCGCCGCCGTCGCCCACAGCTTCACGTCGATCGACGCGCGGGCGTCCTTGAGCGCGAAGTAGAGGTGTCCGCGCGCGTTCGCGCCCCGGAAGTTCGACACCTCGCCGCGCACCAGCACCCGACTGAACTCCGGCTCGAGCACGTCCTTCACCTGCGACGTCAGCTCCGAGACGCTCAAGACGCGCGGCGCTGTGCGCGCAACGGGCGCAGCGACCGGCGTCGGAGGTGCTTCCACGCGGCGCCACGCCGGCGTCTTCACGGCGGCCGGTGGCGCGACAGGCTTCGCCGCGGGCGGCTCGACACGCTTCGCGGGCGCAGCCGATTTGTCAGGCGTCGACGCGGGCGGAGGCCCACCGAACAGATCGCCCTGCCGTGAGCTCATCGGCCCTGCAGATCAGTCAGCCAGCGCTTGGCCTTCTGGTGGTCTTCGTCGTCGGCGGGCGTCATCGCCATCACTTCCTTGAACAGGCGCGCCGCTTCGTCAGGGCTGGTTTCTTTCAGCTGGTAGCCGCGCAAGTACACCTCGTGCGCCTGCTTGCGCGCCTCGGTGACGATGGCCTGGGCGCCGGTGTGGCTGGGGTCGGCCTGCAGCACCTTGCGCGCGTACTCGATGGCGCGCTGCCAGTTCTGCGTGGTCTTCGCCTGGCTGGCCTTCACGAAGAGCTTCGAGACCAGCTGCGTGCGCACCGGGCGCGAGAGCTCGCTCGACTGACCGCCGGCGATCTTCTTGTCCAACTCGTACAGCGCGATGAGCTCGTTCTCCTGGAGGTCTTCCAGGCGCTTCGACTTGGCCTCGAAGTCCTTGATCTGCGCTTCGAGGTTGCGGCACTGCGCGAACTTGTTGGCGCAGGCCTGCGCGAGCGACAGCGCGCCCGCCGAGTCGCCGTTGCGGAAGCGCTGCGAGACCTCGAGCCACGGCGTGTCGGGAGGCGGCGGCGCCACCGTCGGGTTCTTGATGCGGTAGATGGCCGTCTCCGCCTGCTTCTTGAGCTCCGAGGCCTCGCGGTCGTCCACCTTGACGATCAAGATGTCCTCACAGATGGCCTTGAGCTGCTCCATCTTGGCGAGGTCGCTGGCGAAGGCGAGCAGCTGCCGCGCCTCACCCATCTTCTCGGTCACCTTGGCGTCGAGCGCGTCGCGCGCCGCGCGCAGCTGGGCTTCCTGCGTGGTGGTCTTCACCTGCGAGAGCGCGGTGTGCGCCTTGCCCAGCTCGCCCTTGGTGATGAAGTCGTTGGCCTCGGCGATCAGCTTCTGGTTGGGGATCTCCGCGTCGGCGATCTTCAGGTAGTTCTCGACCTGCTTCGGCTCGTACTCCGGGTCGGTCTCCTGGATCTCCGCGAGGCGCTCGCGGGCCTCGGCCCACTTGCCCTGCCGCACCAGCGCCTTGGCGTCCTTGAAGAGGTCGGCCATCGACGCCGCGTGCAGCTTGCCCTCGGCTTCAGACTTGCGCCGCTCGAGGTCGCGCTTGTTCTGGATCGCCTTCCAGCCGACCGCCAGCGCGAGGATGACGACCAGCGAGCCACCGATGGTGACGAACAGCTTCTTGCGCTTCTTCTTGGCGGCCTCGGGGTCTTCCGCCATGCGCGAGGTGCGCACCGGCCGACCGCGACCGGTCGAACGTTCGATGGCGCCGCCCGTGCGTGCCGTGCGAACCGGCGCGCGTCGACCCCCGCCGCTGTCTGCCGCAGGCGCACCGCCGCCACCGGGGCCCGAGTACGCAAGCTCGGTGTCACCCATGGTGATGACGTCGCCGTCGTTCAACACGGTCTCGTCGCTGATCGGCGCGCCGTTGAGCAGCGTGCCGTTGCCCGAGCCCAGATCGCTCACCGCCCAGCCCTCGGCCGTCTTGCGCACCACCGCGTGCTTGCGGCTGACCGACGTGTCGGGAATGGAGACCGGGTTGTCAGCGGCGCGGCCGATGACGACCTCGTCACCGCTCAGCGGGAAGTCTTGACCTGAAGCGGGGCCGCTGCGCGCGGTGAGGCTGGCCTGCGGCTCACGCGGCGCGCGGGCGGGCGCGACGCCCGTGGCACGGCGGGGCGCAGCTCCTGAAGGCCTGCCCCCGGCGGGCGCGACACCAGTGCCGCGGCGGGGAGGTGGCTGTCTTCCAGGAGGCGGAGGAGGCATGCGTGTGACTTCCTATGACGTGGGCTCAGCCCGTGACGTTCCCGTACATGAACGCGAAGACGATGGGCCCGAAGAGCACCATGAAGACGGTGGGGAAGATGCAGGCGATGAGCGGGAACAGCATCTTCACCGGCGCTTCGTTGGCCAGCTTCTCGGCGCGCTGCGTGCGCTCGATGCGCAGCTGCGTCGACTGAATACGCAGCACCTTGCCGAGCGACGTACCCATCTTGTCGGCCTGGATGAGCGCGGTGACGAACTGGCTGAGCGCCGGCAGGTCGACGCGGGCGATCATCGACTTGAGCGCCTCTTCACGCGTCTTGCCCATCTTCAGCTGCTTGAGCACCAGCGCCAGCTCTTCGCGCAGCGGGCCCGCCTTGCCCTTCTCGACCACCTTCGCGAGCGCGGCGGTGAAATCGAGGCCGGCTTCGACCGACAGCGTCAGCAGGTCGAGGTTGAACGGCAGCGCACGGCTGATCTGCAGGTGGCGCTTGCTGACCTGATCGTTCACCCAGATCAGCGGGTAGAACATGCCGATCAACGCCACCACCAACGACCAACCGAGGTTGAAGTCGATGGCGTTCATCAAGACGAGGCCGAAGATGAGACCGACGACGAAGCCGATCTCCTGCAGCGCCATGACGTCTTCAGGTTTGTAGGCCGAGGGCTCGCCGGCCTTGATGAGGCTGCGGCGCATCTTGTCTTCGTAGCCCGGCCACATGATGCGGCGGTTCATCACGCCCAGCTTGCGCACCACCACCGAGCCGGCGCCCTGCATGCCGCCCGCTGACTCTTCTTTGACCTCGATGAGGAACGGCTGAACGAGGTTCGACACGCCCAGGCCCGCCATGCCCGCCGCGCCGGCGAACAAGACGGCCGCGATGCCCATCAACACAGTGACCCAGAGTTCCGGCATGACCTCGGTACCTCTTCAGATGTCGATGTTCGTGATGCGACGAATGAGCAGCACGCCCATGATCTCCATGAGCATGATCGCGAAGACCAACGCGTAGCCGAAGATGTGATCGAGCATCGGCTGCATCAGGTCGGGGCGCATGTAGTTGAGCACCACGCCCAGCAGCAGCGGCATGGCCGACACCACCCAGCCCTGCAGCTTGCCCTGCGCCGTGAGCGCGTCGATCTTGCCTTCCAGACGGAAGCGCTCGCGAATGGTGGTCGACAGCGTCTCGTACATCTCGGCCATGTTGCCGCCGAGCTGACGCGAGATGTTGGTGGCCGTGGCCACGAGCTCGAGGTCGTCGCTACCCACGCGCTTGGCCATGTTGTTGAGCGCTTCTTCGATCGGCACGCCCAGCTTGGCTTCCTTCACGAAGAGGCCGAACTCCTGCTGCAGCGGCGGCATCGAGTCTTTCGAGACCTGCTCGATCGACTGCTGGAACGTGAGGCCGGCCTTGAACGCGTTCGCCATGGCCTGCAGCGCGTCGACCAGCTGCGTGTTGAACTTCTTGATGCGGCGCTTGCGGTAGTGCTTCACCATCAACATCGGCAGGAAGAAGCCGAAGATGAAGGCGCCCACGGCGACGAGCGGGTTGATGACGAGGTACGAGAACCCGCCCAGCACGATCATCGACGCGATGTTCAGCACCAGCATCTGGCGCGGGTCGATGAAGAGGAACATGTCGCTCAAGTCGTTCATCGACTTGACGATGTAGCGCTCCTGGTACTGCTCATACGCCTTGCCCAACACGGTCATGACGACCAGCGTGAGGAAGAACGTGCCTCCTCCGAGGAGCAGGCTGGCGATGGCGACGAACATGCTCGCGGCTCCTTTTGAGAGGTTATTCCGGCGCCGCGGCGCCCGTGCGCGTGTCGGTGGCGGCCGAGCCGCGGATGACCTGGATGGTGTTGAAGCGCTTCTGCTGCAGCACCTTGGTGCGCTCGCCCGAGAGCAGCGTGTTGATGGTGGCGCGGCCGCGCTCTTCCAGCGTGTCGATGTCTTCTTCGTTGCGCAGCGAGAGCGTCAGGTTGCCGAGCTCCTGGCTCAGCACGAGGATCTCGGCCTCTTCAGGAATGACGAGCAGCGAGACGTGCGCGTACGAGCGCTCGTTCTCAGGCACGAGGTTGATGTTGGTGGTGCCGGTGATCTTGCCGGTGGCGAGCACGATGACGTTCTGCAGAAGGGTCACAGCGACCTGCTCGTTGGTCGCGGGGTCCTTGAAGGTGCCGATGATGTCGACGTGATCGTTGGGGCGCACCCAGCCGCCGACGGCCGTGGTCGTCTTGGCGTCGATGGTGATGGCGCGGGCCTTCTTCTGCACCTTGGTCGAGAGGCGCTCGGCGGCCTTGGTGGTCTCGAACTGGCTCCAGAGCAGCGGGTCGCCGGCCTGCAGCGCGACGAGCACCTTCTGGTTGACGATGTACGTCGCCGAGTCGGGCTTGACGACCGACGAGGTCACGAACTGCTCGGGAATGGAGCGCTGGCTGATCATCTCCATCGTCACCACCGTGCCTTCCGACACGTCGACGGCGGCGACGATCACCGGCACGAGGTTCCAACCCTTTCGCACGTCATTCTTCTGCTTCTGAATGGCGGAGAACGAGACGCCGAAGCCGACGGCGAAGAGGATGATTGCGACGACGAGGGGTGCTTTTCCCTTGAGCATGCTTGCGGTTCTCCGGAATCCGACGAACGGACGTGCGCCACCAAAAACGCGCGGAAAGTCGCGCACATGGTAGCAGGTCGAAGCCGTCGGGTGTCAAAAGGAACCGGGCCGTTGAAACCCGGCGCGGCTCAGAGCGGCAAGCTCAGCGAGTACAAGTAGGTGTCGTAGTGCACCTGGTACGCGTACAGGAACATCTCGATGAGGCTCATCGGTGGGCGCGTTGACGACGTCGAGACGCGCGGCCCGGGGATGATGCGAACGGTGGCGCTCAACACCAGCGCCACCAGCACCAGCCAGTTGATCATCGAGTATTCGAGCATCGCCTGACCACGGCGGCTCGTGCGTCGTCGCGTCGCCACGGCGGCAGCATCGCACGGGCTGAGGTGTCAGCGCACGCGCGCGCGGCGCTCCGTCACCCCGACGATTCAGTATGCCGACGCGGGCTTCGACTCGGCGGGCTCGGCCTTGGCGGGGCTGTCTTCAGCGTCCATCGCCTTGCGCTCGTTGGCCGTCTTGCTGCGCGGCGCTGGCGCCGGGCCCGCGCGCTGCACCTGGTTGCGGCGGTCGGACACGTTCTTGGCGGCGAGGCTGTTGGGGAACTCGCGCAGCAGCGCATCGCAGTACGGGTCGGCGCGCTCGGCCTCGCCCACGGCTTCCCACGCGTCGCACAGCCGCTTGAGCGCCTCGACCCGCTGCGAACCGGTGGCGCCGTCGAGCGCGACGGTGGCCGCCTTGATCTCACCGAGGCGATCGCCGCGGCCGCCCATCACCCTCGCCTGCTCCAGCGACTGCGTGCGGCGCTCCTGCGCCTGGCGCTCGGCGAACTTCACGTCGCGATCGACGCCCAGCGCGTCGCTCTTCTCGAGCAGCGCGTCGTCGGCCTGCGCCACCGACGTGTCGCCACGACCCGAGCCGTAGCCGCCGAGGCCGAGGCTCTTCTTCGATTTCTTCTGGGGCAGCGACGAGCCGAGCGCATCGGGCGTGTACGCGCTGCTGGCCACCGGCGCGGGCGCCGGTGCGGTCGTCACGGGCGCGGGGTTCTGCGCGACGATCTTGTTGGCGTCCTTCGCGGGCGCGCCGTCAGCGGTGCTCACGTCAGACAAGCCGCCACCCACTGCGCCACCCGACAGGCCGTACACCGAGCCACCGCCACCCTTGTCCTGGGCCTTCGCAGGCGGCGGCGGCGCTGACGCTTCCTCTTGCGGCGCTTCACGCTTCGGCTCCGGAGCCGGCGCCTTGGGCATGGGCTTCGGCGAAGGCTTCGCTTCTTCCGCGCGCGCCAGCTTGCCGCCGCGCAGCCCGACGTCTGAGTAGTTCTGCTGCGGCAGGTCCCACGAGCCCGACTTGGCGTCGCTCTTCGAGGTGTTGAGCGCGCGGCGCGTCTTCGACTCAGGGACCACCTGCTTGAGCGCCGGCTCGGGGCTCGGCGCGGCGGCGCGCTTGCCTTCCATGCCGAGCTGCCGGTTGCGCTCGTCTTCTTCACCTTGCGCGTCGTCCGCCGGCACGTTCGCAGACTCGGTGTTGGCCGCGAGCGCCGGCGGCGGCGTCGCTGCTTCAACGGGCGCGGCGGAGGGCTCGGCCTTGGCGAGCGACTCCTTCGACTTCTCGCGCATCGAGTACTCGTCGAGCTTCTTGTCTGCCGCGGCCGACGAAGGACTCAGATCGAGCTGCTGGCTCGTCTGGTAACCGAACACACCGACGGTGACGACGGTCATCACGGTGATCAACGGCGTGAGGTAGCGCTTCCAGAACGGCACGGGCGCGGCGGCCTGCGCGTTGCGCTTCGCGGTCTGCTCTGCGTACGCGAGCAGCGACTCGAGGCCGGCGTCGGGCGCGGCTTCCATGGGCAGCGTAGCCATCGCGGTGCGCACCGAGCGGATCTCGGTGAGCGCCTGCGTACACCGGGCGCACCCACGCACGTGGGCGTCGACCGCGTCGGCCTCGTGTCGTGGAAGCTCGCCGTAGGCGAACTCGAGGAGCTTGTCCTCGTACTGGTGCACCGCGTTGCTCATGACGTCAGGCCACTGTCCTTCCTTCTTCGATCATCAACTCACCATCGACCCCGAGCTCCGCAAGGCGCTTGCGCAACCCTTCGAGCGCGTAACGCATGCGGCTCTTCACGGTGTTCTCATTCACCCCGGTCACTTCGGCGATCTCCTTGAAGCCGATGCCCTGGTACTCGCGCAGCAGGAACACCTCACGCTGCTCGACGGGCAGGCTCTCGAGCGCCTTCTCGATCATCGGCCGCAGCCGGACGTTGTGCGCCGCGCGGTCGGGCCCCTGCGCCACGTCGTCGGCCACCTGCTCTCCGACGGTGCGGCCGTCGCCCTCTTCCAGCGAAGCCGGCGCGTCGAGCGACTCGGCCTTGCGGAAGCTCTCCTTTCGCGCGCTGTCCACGCAGAGGTTCCTCGCGATCGTATAGACCCAGGTGGTGAACCGGGCCTTCGGTTGCCACTCGCTGCTGTTGCGGACCACCTTGAGCCATGTCTCCTGCAGCACGTCTTCGGCCCTCTGCCGATGACCGACGTACCGGAGGATGAAGTTGTAGACCGGCCCTCGGTGGCGCTGGACGAGCGTTGCAAACGCTCTGGCGTCACCGGACTTGAAAGCGAGCATGAGTTGCTCGTCCGAAGTCGCAGGTCCCAACCGTTTCCTCGTTCTGTCGTACCCACTCCAACGAATGGGCGACGCCAAGTGATCTACCGCCGACGATTTCGCAGGTAAGCCAGCAAAATGACAGGGAAAGTGACCCCTGTCACGACCAACGCCTGAGCCAGCAACGGCGCGGGCCAGGGCTGCTGGAAGTGAATGAAGAGGCTGCGACCCAGCCCTATTCCCAGCAGCGCGCCGGTGAAGCTGCGCCAGAGGTTGGAGAAGCGGTGCGGGAAGAAGCGGCCGTACGCCCAGTCAAGCGTCGCCGGAAGAACCATCGCCACGCAGAACGCGAGGTCCCACGACCAGCTCAGCGGCGCGCGCAGTCGGGCCTGCAGCACGATGGCGAGCAGCAGCACCGGGTACGTGCCGAGGCACCGCGCGCAGACGTGGAACGCGCCCACGCGGTAGCAGCGATCGAGCTCGTCGGGCCCGTGGTGACTGAGCCAGAACATGTCAGCGGGCCGCCACGAGCTGGCGCGTGTACGCGTGCTGCGGGCTCGCGAGCAGCTGCGCCACGGGCCCTTCTTCGACGAGCTGACCGTCGAGCATCACCAGCACGCGCGAACAGAGGTGCTCGACGACGTGGAGGTCGTGCGTGATGACCAGCAGCGCGAGCCGCCGCGTCGAGACGAGCTCGTTCAACAGGTTCAGCACCTGCGCCTGCACGCTGACGTCGAGCGCCGAGACAGGCTCGTCGAGCAGCAGCAGCTCCGGCTCGAGCGCGAGCGCGCGCGCGAGGTTCACGCGCTGACGTTGGCCTACGGACAGCGCCGAAGGCAGTCGCGCGAGCAGCTCGGGGCCAAGCTGCACCTGCGCGAGGAGCGGTGCCAGATCAGGCACGCGCAGGCCGTGAATCTCGAAGGGCTCGGCGAGGATGTCGGCGACGGGATGACGCGGGTTGAGCGCGGCGCCGACGTCTTGAAAGACCGGCTGAAAGCGCCGCCGCACCTCGCGTGGCGCGCCGTGCATCGCGCGACCGGCGAAGCTGACGGAACCGCCCGCCAACGGCTCGAGCCCCAGCAGCGCGCGCGCGAGCGATGACTTGCCGCTGCCTGACTCGCCGATGAGGCCCACGCGCTCGCCGGACGACAGCTGCAACGACACGCCGCGCACGGCCTCCCGCGCGCCGTAGCGGACTCGCACCTCGCGCGCCTCGAGCAGGCTCACGTCGTCTCCGTCGACGCTGGGAAGTGACACGCCACGCCGTTCACGAGGCTCGGCACCTCACGCTCGCAGCGCGCCTGGCGCTGCGGACAGCGCGGATGAAACCGACAACCGCTGACGGCTTCAGCCGCAGGAGGAACGACGCCGGGAATGGTCGGCAACGGCGCACCCGGCGCATGCAGCGACGGGCTCGAAGCCAACAGCAGCGCCGTGTACGGGTGTCGCGGCGCCGCCAGAACCTCCGCGGCGACGCCCTGCTCGACCACGGCGCCGGCGTACATCACCGTGACGTCGTCGCTGAAGGCCCGCGCTGCGCCGAGGTCGTGCGTGATGAGCCACACCGCGAGTCCGCGGCGCCGCGCCAGCGTCTGCAGCAACGTGAGAATCACGTTCCGCAACGACGCGTCGAGCGCGGTCGTCGGCTCGTCGGCGATCAACACCTGCGGCTCGGCCGCCAACGCACACGCAATCGCAACGCGCTGTCGTTGACCGCCCGAGAGCTGATGCGGAAACGACGTGAGGCGCGCCGCGGCGTCAGCCAGCCCGACCTCTTCGAGCAGCGGCACCGCGCGCGCCTTCGGCTGGCCGTGCACCACGAGCGTCTCTTCCAGCTGCGCGCCGATCGACAAGACCGGGTTGAGCGCCGACAGCGGCTCCTGCAGCACCATGGCGACACGCGGCAACGGCGCGGGTCGATTGATGACCACCGCGTCTTCTGGCCCCAGCCCGAGCAGCGCCAACGCCGACACCGTCTTGCCGCTGCCCGACTCGCCCACGACCGCGTGTACGCGGCCCGCCGCGAGCGACAACGAGAGGTCACGCACGAGCGGCACGCCGTCGAGCTCGACGCGCAGCCCCCGGACCTCCAGCGTCACTTCTTCTGGCCCAGCGCCGCGAGGATCTCTTCTTCCGTCACCAGCCCACGCGCCAACAGCGCGCGCGTCAGCCCGACGACCAGCTTCGACGGAGCCAGGTGATCGAGCGCGCCAGTCCACGCGTTCGAGCCGGCCGCCGGCACGCCGTTCCCGCCCAGCCACTCGGGCAACACACCCGACGGCGACGACGACGGCGCTGCGGGCGGCACCACTTCCACCGACGACTGACTCGAGAACGGCAGCGGCTGCGAGGGCACCAGCGCGCCGACGCTCACGCCGATGTCGCGCCCGAACGGCGTGTCGACGACAGGGCCGGTGCCACCTTCCGCCAGCATGTCGAGCAGCGGCCCGGTGCCTTCGCGCGGCGCGACGATGGGCCCCGAGGTCTCTGCGACGATCTCCGCCTCCGGTTCCGGCTCCGACGCGACGACCTCGCCGGTGACGATGGGCCCGGAGTTCTCACCCGGCTCCGGCGGCTGCGCGGTGATGCCGAGGCGCGACGACTCGAGGTTGAGATCGCCGAACAGATCTTCCGCGCGCGGGCTCGCAGGCGACGGCCGCGGAACGATCGCCGGGGCGATCGCAGGCACCGAGTCGCCCTCGAGATCGATGGAACCGAACAGCTCGTCGGCGAGGCCGGGCGCGCTGGGCCTCGGCGGCTCGGTGAACAGCCCCGACAGCGTGGCGTGCAGCGCGTCGATCTCATCGCCGACGGCCACGTGCACGTGCACGCGCGTCCACGACTGCTCCAGCTCCGCGACCACCTCGAGGTTCGAGAGGTCGGCCATGGCGATGCTGAGCTCGGTGTCCTTCTGTTCCAGCGGCACGAAGCGGTAGCGACGTTGGAGCTCGAGCGGCACCAGGTCGAGCACGGCTTGCGGCAACGCGGGCAGCTCCACGAAGGGCACGCCGTGCTGCTCTGAGAGCGCCTTCGCCAGCTGCAACGACGAGATCTTCCCGTTGGCCAACAGCAGATCGCCGATGCGGCTGGGCTCGCCAGCGTTCTGGTCGCGCAGCGCCTCGTCGACGTCAGCTTCGCTCGCTGCGCCGGTCTCCACGAGGATCTCCCCGAGCTTCTTGCGCATCGCGGCCCTGACTTAGCGCTTCACCTTCGCCAGATATTCCTCGCGGGTGAACACGCCCTTCTCGATCAGCAGCTCGACCATGCCCTTGAGCGCGGTCACTTCTTTCCGCTGCGCTTCTTCGATGGCGCGGAGCTGCTCGCTGGGCGTCTTTCCCTGCATCGACGTCGGGAGCTCACCCAGCGTCGAGGTGCGAGGCGGTGGCGCAGCGGCCGGCTTGGCCGCAGGCACCGCCGCCGAGCTCGGCTTGCGCGCGATCTCGTCGGTGTTCTTGATGACCGTGTGGCCCTGCGCGTCGACCAGCTTGAAGCTGCTCTCGGCGTCACCGAGATCCGCCTCACCTTCGTAGAAGCGCGAGAACGCGCGCGCGATGGCCTGCCGACCCGCGAGCTGCGAGGTGATGCGCAGCCGCGTCACCGATCGCAGCGTGTCGAGGTGCTTCAGGTTCTGCGGCTCGGCCATCGCCACCAGCAGGGTCTTGCCTTCGTCACGGAGCTGCAACGGCAGCGCGACGAGATCGCGCGCGACGTCGGGCGGGACCTTGCCGCGCACGTGCGGCGGGATGCCCTGGATGGTCTCCAGGTTCACCGACGGCACGTTCATCTGCTTGCTGAGCGCTTTGACCAGCATGTCTTCCGTGAGGAAGTTCATGCGCACGAGCAGTTCGCCGAGCTTGCCGCCCCACTTCTGCTGTTCCGCGAGGGCCGCTTTGAGCTGGCTCTCGCTGATCACCTTGGCTTTGACGAGGAGATCGCCGAGTCGAATGGAGGCCATGTGCTTGAGGTCGGCACTCTAGCCTTTCGGCGCGCTCCGTCGACTTGTGTGCACGTCTGTACCCATCGTGCGGCGCAACGCCTCGCCCAGCCCATTGACGGTCAAGACCGTGCCAGCGATGGCGAGGCCCGGGAACACCGCCAGCCACCACGCGCCGGGGTGTTGCAACGTGCGATGCGCTTCGGTCAGCAGCTCGCCCCAGCTGGCGGTGGGCGGCGCCACGCCGATGCCCAGAAACGAGAGCGCGGTCTCGAGCAGAATCGCCGAGCCGACGCCAAACGTGGCCACCACCACCACCGGCCCCATGGCGTTCGGCAACAGATGTCGGCCGATGATGCGCGCCGGTGACGCGCCCAGCGCACGCGCCGCCAGCACGAACTCGCGCGTCTTCAGCGTCAGCACTTCAGCCCGCACCAACCGCGCGACCTCGGTCCACCGCGTGAGGCCCAGCGCGAGGACGAGCGGCCAGAGCGACTGCGTCCGCAAGACGGCCATCAGGGCGATAAGGAAGAACACCAGCGGGAAGGTCTGCATGACCTCCAGCACGCGCGAGAGCACCGCGTCGACCGCGCCGCCGAGGTAGCCGCTCACCCCGCCGATGATGACGCCGACGCCGACGGCGATGAGCATCGTCAACAACGCCACGAAGAGACTGACGCGCGCGCCGTGCACCAACCGCGCGGCGACGTCGCGACCCAGCTCATCGGTGCCCAGCCAGTGCGCGTCGTCGGGCGCCCAGGGCGGCGGCTCGTCACGCAGCTCGCCGGTCGTCGCCACGGTCTGCAGCGGCCCGTAGGGAATGGGCGTGCGCACCGACCAGTCCCACGCGCGGCCCACCAGCGCCGCGGGGCGGAACACGCACGGCAAGACGTAGAGCTTCCCGTCGTGGCGGGCGACGAGCGGCAGATCTGAAGCGATGACGTCGGCGCCGACGGCGAACACCACGAGCGTCGCCAGCACCAACGCCCACGCGCGGCCGCGACGGTCCTTCACGACGCCTTCTCCAGACGAATGCGCGGGTCGATGAAGGCGTACGCCACGTCGACCAACAGCATCGACACCATCGTCACCACGGCCATCACGGTCGCCGCGCCCATCACCGACGGGTAGTCGCGCCCGCCGATCGCGTCGAAGGCCATCAAGCCCATGCCGGGGATGCCGAAGATGCGCTCGATGACGACGCTGCCACCGACCAGGTGCGGGAGGTGCAGCCCCAACATCGTCACCACCGGCAACAGCGAGTTGCGCAGCGCGTGCCGCCACACGACGCGCGCCTCTGGAATGCCGCGCGCGCGCGCCGCCTTCACGTAGTCCTGCGCCAGCGCGTCGGTCATCGCGCTGCGCACCTGCCGCGTCGCCACCACCAACGTCGGCCACGTGAGACACACCACCGGCAACACGAAGCCGCCGTCCGCGAGGCCCTGCACCGGGAACCACTCGAAGAAGCGCGGGCTGGCGAAGAGCATCAGCAAGACGACGGCGATCCAGAATGACGGAACGCTCCACGCAGCGATGAGCGTGAACTCCACGACGCGCGCCCAGCGACGGCGACGGTGCACCGCCAGCTGCACGCCCAGCGGCACCGCGAGCCCGAAGCCGAGCACCAACGCGAGCCCGGCAACCAGCACCGTGCGGGGCATCGCTTCGGTCAGCTTGTCGATGACGAGGCGTTGATCGACGAGCGAGCGACCAAAGTCGAAGCGCACCACCCGTGAGAACCAGCGCGCGAACTGCACCGGCACCGGCGCGTCGAGCCCTGAGGCTGCGCGCTGGCTGTCGATGGCCGCCTGCGAGGGGCCCGCAGTCTCGAGATCGAGCTGGAAGGGATCTCCAGGCGCCCACTGCGCGACCACGAAGGTCAGCAACGTGATGCCCACGAAGGTCGGCACCATGAGCAGCACTCTGCGCAACAGGTAGCGCGTCACGGCGAGCGCCACAGCTCCGACAGGTCGTACCAGCGCAGCGACGGCTTCACGTTCTGCACGTCGCGCTTGAAGGCGTCGAGCGCGGTGGTGCGCGTGAGAAAGAGGTACGCCTGCTCGTCGTACACGAGCCGATGCACGCGGCGCTCGAGCGTCTCGCGCGCGGCGTCGTCATAGGTGACGCGGATCTCTTCCAGCAGCGCGTCGACAGCCGCGCTCCGGTAGCCGACGAAGTTCGAGCCCTCGTCGACCTGCGACGAGTGGAAGTTCTGGAAGTTGTCCTGCACGGCCGACGGCGACGCCCAGCTCAGCGCGATGGCGTCGAAGTCATGCGGCCGCACGCGGCTCATGTACGCCGACACGTCGACGGTCTCGATGCGCGCGTCGATGCCGACCGTCTTGAGCACATCGACGTAGAGCGGCAACACCTTCGCCATGCGCACCGACTGCGCCGGCGCCAGGAACGCGAACGAGAACTTCTCGCCTGCGCGCTGCAGCACGCCGTCCTTCTCGAGCCACCCTGCCTGCTTCAGCTCTGCCTTGGCGCGCGCGACGTCGAACGGCAGCGCCTTCACCGTGTCGTCGCAGCTCTTCGACGCCGGGTAATAAGGACACGTCGTGCGCGGCTCGAGCTCGAGCGTGACCGTCTTGGACACGAGGTCGGCTGGGTAGAGCATCGCCAACGCGCGCCGCGTCGCCACGTCACTGAACATCGCCTTGCGCTGGTTGAAGCCGATCCACGCGTACGCGTTCTCCGCGAAGCGCACGCGCTGGTAGCGCTCCCAGGCCCACGGCTGCTTCTCCATCGCCTTCCACGACGCCGGGGTGAGCTTCGTCATCACGTCGAACTCACCGCGCTCGAAGGCCTGCTGCGCTGCGACCTCGTCCTTCACGACGCGGAACACGACCCGATCCACGTGGGCGCGTGCGTCGGCCTTCACGTAGGTGATGGACACGCCGGGATCCCACTTCTCGAAGCGGAAGGGCCCGGTGCCGACGGGCGCACGGTGAATGGGCAGCGTGTCCCAATCACCCTGCAGCGCGTGCGCCGGCAGCATGGGCACCGCGTGGAGCACCGTCTCCTCGGCGAAGACGTACGGCCGGCGCCACGTCAGCACCACGGTCTTCGCGTCGGGCGTCTCGACGTTGGCGAGCGTCTCGAGAGAAGTCCGCAACACGGATGCTGCGTTCTTCGCGTCGAGGATGACGTCGAGCGTCGCCTTCACGTCGGCCGAGGTGAACGGCTTGCCGTCGTGAAACGTGACGTCGTCGCGCAAGGTGAGGGTCGTCGTCAGGTGGTCGTCGCTGCGCACCACCTTCGTGGCCAGCCGACCGCCCAGCGTCTCGTAGAGCGGCCCGACGGTGATGCGCGTCATCGTGCCTTCAGCGAAGCGATCGTGCAGGCGGGTCAGGCCCGTCGGCTCCAGCGCGAGGCGAATGATCAACGCCCCGCCGTCCTTCGGCGTGGCGGTCGTCGTGCGCGGCGTGCCGTCGAGCCACGCCTGATCGGGCGCGCTCGGCGCCGGCGGCTTCTTGCAGCCCGCGAGGCACAGCGCGGCGATGAGCGCGAGACGCTTCACTGCACCCGAGGTTCGCCCGGTTCTCCCGCGGCATCCACTTCGACGACGGGAATGTCTTCAGGCGCCTGCAGGTCGAAGAGCGTGAGGTCGGGCTCTTCGTTGATGGTGACCGACTTGAGCGAGAGCTCGAGCGCGGTCTTCTGCTTCGCCGCGCGCAGGAACACCGTCCTGGGCAACGTCACCCCGCCCTCGTCGACGACGTCGGCGAACTCGAGCGCGTAGGCGTCGAGCCCTTCGAGCTCGCTCTTCACCACGCGGTACGACGGCGGCTGCACCTGCAGCGTCTGCGTCACGGCGCCGCGCTTGAGCGTCAAGACGTAGCGGCCGAGCGACGGCTCGAACTTCATCGCCGCCGATTCGTGGCGAATGCGCGGCGCGCGACCGAGGAGCACAGCGGCCAGCTCCGAAGGCGGCATCACCACGGGTAGGAAGCGGCCGAGGTTCTGCGCGGTGGCGGGGCCGCGGTAGTAGGCGCCTTCTTGCGCCTGGTAGAGCCCGAAGCGCTCGCCGTCGGTGACGAAGATGCCCTGCGGCCGCCCGAAGAAGTCGAGCTGCTCGAGGTGCACCAGCGTCGGCTGCGCGACGGCGACGAAGAGCGTCACCGAGCCCTTGCCCTGCGGCGAATCGACGCCGAGGCGCGCGTCACCTTTCAGTCCTGTGATCTGCGCTTCGGAATGATCGATGCGCTTGAGCAGTTCTTCGGCCGAGCGCGGCTCACCGTCACGCCCGAAGTCGACGCGGCGTGGTGGGCACGCCGTCAACGTGAGCGCAACGAGACCGAGCAGGAGGCGATGGGCTGTCATGGCGGCGGTCATCTTTAGTCGCTAAGAGCACGGGACTCCCAATGAGCTTCGACGAGCTGCTTCACTATCTCCGCCTCGGTGGTCTCACCATCATCGTCATCCTCGCCGCGTCGCTGCTGGCGGTGGGCGTCGGCATCGAGCGCTTCATCGCGCTGTGGGGCGTCGGCGCGAAGGCCCGCGAGCTGGGCCAGTTGATCGCGCGTCACCTGCTGCGCGGCGAGATCAACGCGGCCCGCGGCGCGGCCGAGCGTTCGACCGCGATGGCCGCTGATCTCTTCCGCACCGGCTTCGAGCGCGCGGCCAAGACCACGGGCCCCAACCTCGATGCCGCCGTGGCGCGTGAGGTCGTGCAGCTGCGGCTCAAGATGCGCCGCGGCCTGTGGATCCTCGGCACCATCGGCGCGGTGGCGCCGTTCGTCGGCTTGTTCGGCACGGTGTGGGGCATCATGCGGTCGTTCAAGGACCTCGGCCTCGACGTGGAATCGGGCGGCACCGGCGGTTCGGCGGCGGTGATGTCGGGCATCTCCGAGGCGCTCATCGCCACCGCGGTTGGCATCGTCGTCGCCGTCGAGGCGGTGGTCCTCTACAACATCTTCCAGGCGCGGCTCGCGCGGCTGGGCGCGGAGTTCCGGCTCATCGCTGAAGAGTTCGTCGAGCTGCTCCGCGAGCAGTCGCCCAACGGGAAGCTGCCCGTCACCACCGATTCGCAGCCGCCCACGGTGAGCTGATGGCGATCTCGGGGCCCGGCGGCGGCAACGGTGATGACGATCTCGAGGAAGGCGGCGGCTTCTCGGAGATCAACATCACGCCGCTGACAGACATCTTCCTCGTGTTGCTCATCATCTTCATGGTGACGAGCAGTGTGATCGTGAACTCGTCGAACGGCGCCAAGGCCGGGTTGAAGGTGAACCTGCCGCAGGGCGGCGCGGCCGACGTGGCGACGCAGGCCAGCGACATGTCGGTGGCGGTGCTGGCCGATGGGCGGTTGGTGCTCGGTGGGGACGTCGTCACCGCTGACGAGCTCAAGCGCGCGTTCGAGCAGGCGAAGGAGACGGCGCCAGACACGATGGTGATCGTGCAGGCCGATGAAGGCGTGCCGCACGGCAAGGTCGTCGAGGTGATGGAGCTCGCGAAGGGCGCGGGGCTCGGTCAGCTGGCGATCGGCGTGCGCGAGGGTGCGCCGAAGTAGGTGTTGAGCCGGTTCGGGTGTTTAGGCACCCGGCGCGGCATCCGTGAGGGCCGGCGAAAGGCTCGTGAGGCCCGGCGAAACGCTCGCGAGGACCGGCGCACCGCTCGGGACGACCGGCGCACCGCTCGTGAAGGCCGGCGCGCAGCGTACGACAGCCGGCGCACTGCTCGTGAGACCCCGGCGCTCGGCTCGCGAGGCCCGGCGCGCGGCTCACGACGTCGGCCCCTCACCCCAACCCTTGTATGTCGGAGTTGCAGTACGAGGGAGGACGTCGG
>CAYWON010000036.1:0-46013 GCA_964459885.1 uncultured Archangium sp. | reverse complement strand
TGGACCGCTTCCCCCTTGGAGCTCACCGCTTGAAGAACACGGTTGCTCTCCCCGCTGGCGCAGGGAGAGGGGGCCTCTGCTGTTCTTTCATCGTCCGCGGTCATCGTGCGAACGCTCCAGCGAAATCGGCCTTCACGCGCGCGCCTTCATGCACGCCCCGCTGCAGCAGCGCCTCGTCCCAGGGCGCGGCCGACTTCACCAACTCGTCGAGCGACCTCGTGCCGCGCGGCGCCGCCACGCGTGGATCCACCGCGTGCATGTCGCCCTTCTCGGCGATGACGCGCTGGCCCTCGGTCGACAGCAGCGCGTCGATCAACCGCTGCGCCGCGCGCGGGTTCTGGCTCGACGCCAGCACGCCCGCATACCCGGGGATCACCACCGCGCCATCCTGTGGCCACGCGATCTCAATCGAGCTCCCGTGGCCCTTCGCGGCGAGCGCGTTTTCGAGCAACAGCACGCCAACCTTCGCTTCGCCGCCTTCCACCTTCTGCAGCACCGCCGCGTTGCCACCGGCGATACGGGCACCGTTGGCGCGGAGCGACGCGAACCACTCGGCGCCCAGCGCACGCTCCATCGACACAGCCCACGTGAACGCCGTACCGCTCGTCGTCGGATCTCCCACCGCGACCTCGTCCCTCCACTGCGGCTCGCCCAGCGACTTGAAAGACGTCGGCGCCGGCGTGCCTGCGCGGTGCACGAGCACCATCGTCGAGAGCCGCACCGCCGCGAAGTGACCGTCGAGATCCACATACGCGCGCGGCGTGCGCAGGCCGTTGGGCGACACGTACCGCTGCCAGCGCCCGTCTTCCTTGAAGCGCGCGTAGAGGAACGGGTCGGAGGTGATCAACACGTCGCAGCGCGTGCCACCGGCCGCCAGCTCCGCCTCGAGCTTCGCCGTCACCTTCTCGCTGCCCGCCTGGTACCAGTGCAGCGTCACACCCGGCAGCGCGGCCTCGAGCTGCGGCGTCAGCGCGTCGATCACCGGGCGGTACATCGACGTGTAGATCCACAGCTCGCCGACGCCCTCAGCGCTGCGCGCGACCGGCGCCGACGCCGACTCGATGCGGCACGCGCTGAAGAGCAACGTCACGAGCCAGAGCCAACGCACGGCCGTCGCGTCTACCACCTACGTGCGCGAGGGCCCGATCGTTTGCGCGTAGCGCGCGAGCGCCGTGACGTCGTTGGTCCACTCCTCGACGAGGCCCTTGTTGATGGCGCCGGTGTCGGGGCTCCACTCGTCGCCGGGCTCGAGCCGCGCCAGGTGCGAGCCGTGCTCGTGGGCCACCTTCATCGCCGAGGCGAGCGCCTCTTCGGGCGTGGCGTGATCGACGAAGCGCTGCGTGATCCCCTCAGGCTTCAGCACGGCCCAGCTCGCGCCGAAGGGCGCCGCTTCTTTCGGTCGCAGGCCCGACAACCCGTCGAACAGCCGCTGCAGCCCCTGCGCCTTGCTGCCTCCCGGCTGCGTGTACGGGAAGAACGCGAGATCGATGGGGCCGTGCCGCGTGGCGATGTCCCTGTAGGTCTCGGCGTCCGGCGCGAAGTCGTGACCGTGGTACAGCCGCACGCCGTCTGCCTCGACGACGATCGCGGTGCGCTGCGCGCCGTCAGTCGTCGGCACGAACGTCACCTTGAGGCCCGGCGAGAGCTCCTTGCTGATCCACGCGTCGACCCACGTCACGTTCGAGAACCCGGCCGTCCCGAGCGCCGTCTTCAGCCCTTCGAACGGCAGCGCCAGCGTGCGCGTGTCCTTCTTGAGCTGCGCCAGCGTCCTGGCCGAGCAGCTCGTGCCGCTCGCGTGCGAGAGCAGCAGGAAGTCAGGCCGCGGCATCGCGTTGGCGACCGCGTACGGCGCCGGCGGGTAGCGGTGCCAGCCCTCTTCAGTGGGCTCGGCGAACCAGGGGTCGACCAGCAGCGTCTTGCCGCCGGCGTTGAGGAAGAGCGACGCGTGGCCGAGCCAGGTGACGATCACGGGCCGACCTTACGTCGTCTGCGCTTGCTCGGTGAGCACTCGCGTCCAGTACTCGCGGCCGTAGTACTGCCGCATCATCCCGAGCTTCTTGCCGCCCTTGAACACCACGAACGCGGGGATGCCCGCGATGCCGAAGCGCCGCGCCAGCTCCGGGTGCTCGTAGGCGTTGGTCTTCACCAGCCGCACGCCGTCGGGCACCTGCGGCAGGAGCTCCGGCAGATCGCGCGCGAAGATCTCGCAGTTGGGGCAGTCGGGGCCCCAGAAATACGCCACCACCAGCCCGTCGGGCCGCGCCACCTGCGCGTCAAACGTCTCGGGCGTGCCCACTTCGATCTCTGCGCTCATGCCTCTTCATTAGTCGCGCGCGCCTTGACCTGCTCGCTCATCACCGGTACTTCACGGCGAATTTTGCGAATCGTTCGCAAAATCGCACCCTTGGTGAGGCAGCGAACGCAGGCATGTGGTGGTTGATGACAGTGGTCGCGCTGACGGCCGGGCAGACGCCCGACGCTGGCGACGCGCAAGAGGCGCTGGAGACGGTCGACGCTGGTGTCTCGCAAGAGGCGTCGGAGATCGTCGACGCGGGCGTCGCGCCGGGCCGGCAGACCACCGTGGTCGGCGCGCGTGAAGTCGACGTACGACGCGTGGCGGGCTCGGCGCAGGTCATCGGCCGTGAAGAGCTCGAGCGCCAGGAAGCGAACGACCTGCACCGCGTGCTGCAAGGCGTGCCCGGCGTGTACGTGCGTGAAGAGGACGGCTTCGGGCTGCGACCGAACATCGGCATCCGCGGCGGCACGTCGGATCGCTCGTCGAAGGTGACGCTGATGGAAGACGGCGTGCTCTACGGCCCCGCTCCGTACTCAGCGCCGGCGGCGTACTTCACGCCGCTGATGACGCGCATGGTGGGCGTGGAGATCTTCAAGGGCCCCGCGTCGATCCGCTTCGGGCCGCAGACGGTCGGCGGCGCAATCAACCTGCGCACGCGCGACGTGCCCCGCCAACTCGAGGCAGATCTCGACATGTCGCTCGGCAACTACGGCACGGGCAAGGGCCACGCGGTGGTGGGCATCGGCAACGAGCGCATGGGGCTCTTGCTCGAAGGCGTCCACCTCCGCAGCGACGGTTTCAAGGAGCTCGCGAACGGCGACAACACCGGCTTCGACAAGAACGAAGCGATGCTGAAGGGCCGCTACGCGTTCGACCCCATCGGCGAGGTCGGCAACGAGCTGCGGCTCAAGCTGGGCGTGTCGACGGAGCGCAGCAACGAGACGTACCTCGGCGTGTCCGGTGACGACTTCGCGGCGGCGCCGTACGTGCGCTACGCGGCCAGCGAAGTCGATCAGATGAATTTCCACCGCACGCAGGCGGTGCTCTCGCACACGCTCAACGTGGGCAAGACGTTCGAGCTCACCACGCACGTGTACCGGCACGACTTCTACCGGTCCTGGTACCGGTTCGATCATTTCCGCCGTGGGCCGTCCGTCTACGAGGTGTTGTCAGGCCCGCAGACCGGCGCGCGCGCGGTGTACTCGTCGATCCTCTCCGGCCGTGAAGACAGCGTCGGCCGCGATCAGCAGATCATGCTCCTCAACAACCGGCGGCGCTTCGTGTCGCAGGGCGTGCAGAGCACCGGCGTCGCGCGCTTCGTCACCGGGCCGCTTTCGCAAGAGCTCGAGGTCGGCGTGCGCTTTCACCACGACGAGCTGACGCGGCTGCAGGGGCAGGACGGCTTCGACATGCGCGGCGGCCACCTGGTGTGGAACGGCGAAGGTCAGGAGGTCGTCACCGACAACGGCGCGTCGACGCGCAGCTTCAGCGCGCACGTGTCGGACACCGTGACGTGGGGTGGGCTGCTGGTGTCGCCTGGCGTGCGCGTGGAGGTCTTCGACGCGCGCCTCAACGATCGCCTCGGCGATCGCGTCGCCCAACAGCTCAACGTGGTGCCGCTGCTGGGCCTCGGCGCCGTCTACGCGTTCGACTTCGGGCTCTCGATCCTCGGCGGCGTCAACCAGGGCTTCAGCCCACCGACGCCAGGCCAGGAAGGCGCGCTGTCAGAGCGCTCGGTCAACACCGAGCTCGGCGCCCGCTTCGCGCGTCGCGGCGTCAGGCTGGAGGCCATCGGCTTCTGGAGCGAGTACTCGAACATCACCGGCGAGTGCACGGCGTCGTCGGGCTGCACGCTCGACAGCATCAACCAGCAGTTCAACGGCGGCGCGGCGCGGGTGCTGGGCCTCGAGGCGCTGGGCGCGGTGCGCGGCGAGCTGTTCTGGGGCATCCGCGGCGCGGCCGAGCTCTCGTACACGCTCACCGACGCGCGCTTCCTCACCGATTTCCAGTCGACGAACCCCAGCTGGGGCTCGGTGCGCGCCGGCTACCAGCTGCCGTACATCCCTTCGCATCAGGGGCAGCTGCGGCTGCGCTTGAGCAAGGGCCCGGTCGAGCTCGGCGTGGGCGCGATGTACTACGGCGAGGTGCGCGAGGTGGCGGGTGAGGGCGCGCCGCTGGACGCCGTGCGCGTGCCCGATCGCCTGCTGCTCGACGCGACAGCGTCGGTCGACCTCGGCATGGCGCGCGTCTATTTCACGGCCACCAACCTGACGAACCAGGCGGCGCTGGTGGCGCGACGCCCGTTCGGTGCCCGCGCGCAGGCCCCGCTGCTGTTCCAGGTCGGGCTCAAGTACAGCTTCCGCTGATCAACGGGGCAGGTAGCTGCCCACGTTGCTCTGGATGCCGTCGGTGATGCGCTCGAGCGGCAGATCGTTGTCGTCGCCTTCGAAGGGGTCTTCGATCTCGACGCCGATCTCCTCGATGCCCAGCATCACGTACGTGAGGATCCACACCACGCCCACCGTCCACCAGCCGAAGGTGTTGACGAGCGCGATGGGCAGGCTCACGCAATAGAGGACGAGCGCGCGGCGCAGGTGCACCACGTAGGCGAACGGCAGCGGCGTCTTATGAATGCGCTCGCACGCGCCGATGATGTCGACCAGCAGCTGGTTGTTGTTGTCGACCGACGTGAAGACGATGTCCGCGAGGCGGCCCGCCTTGCGTTCCTGCTCGAGGTGCCAGGTGATGCGCTGACAGATCGCCGTGGGCGCGTGGTTGCGCGCGGCGATGGCCTCGACGTCGTCAGGCGCGATGTTGGCCGGCACCCACGTCTTGTGGCGCAGCGTGGCCATCGACGCGGCGGGGAAGGCCTGCGTGAGGCGCACCACGCGCGAGAGCCTGTCGGGATCGTGCGCGAGGTGCACCGACGCGGCGCGCGCCAGGTTGCGGCAGGTGTTCACCATCGCGCCCCACAGCTTCCGGCCTTCCCACCAGCGGTCGTACGACTGGTTGGTGCGGAACACGAGCAGCAGACCGAGCGCCGTGCCGACGAAGCCGTGCACCACGTCGGCGTTCGGGAAATCGAAGGGCTTGTAGAGGTCGTGCAGCAAGACCAGCAGCGATGCTCCCAGCGCCACGAGCGTGGACCGCACGGAGATCACCTTCACCATCGACCCCTTCATCGCGAAGAAGGTCGTCCGCCACTTGTGCGGGTCGTAGTCGATCATGTGGGAGCGGGCTTAGAGCCCCTTTTCAGGGTCGAAGGTAGTCGCTTGCGGCTCGACCGCCTTCACGTCGCTGAAGGCGTAGCGTTCCAGCAACGCGCCCTTGGCGTCGAAGCCCTCGACCTTCATCGGCAGCCCGGCCTGCGGGTCCATGCAGATGCGCGTGGCGCCGTGATCGAAGCCCTTGCCGCCGTCAGGCAGCGTGTAGAGCGAGCAGAACTGACCGCCTTCGGTCCAGCCTTCGTGCTTCACCTGCAGCCGTCCGCCGGCGCGCGCCTGGTCTTGTTGCAGGCGCCGCACGAGCGAGCCAAGACCTGCTTCGGGCACCGTGTGGTTGCTGTCGCCCTTCACGAGGTCCGAGTCGATGGGGAGCCAGAGCGGAATGACGGCAAGGAGCCCCGCCTCGCGCACCCGGAACTCCGACTTCTTCACCGCCGCGTTGAAGATGAGCTTTCGCCCGGCGGCGGGGCCCTTCAGGTACTCGAGGCGGATGGCGTTGGGCGCCTCGCGAATGGTGGTGCGAATGGTCTGCTCGCCCTGCAGGCGGCCGCCGATGCGCTCCTGCTTCACCATGATGTACTGGTACGGCCCCATGGCGGTGATGGCGCGCTCGCTCAGCTTGAGCAGCACGTCAGGCGGCGTCTCGCGGATCACCTGACCCAGCTCATCGCGCGACATCTTCGCCACCGAGGCGCGGCGCTCGGGCTCCGAGAGCTCGGCCCACGGCGTGGTCGCGAGACTGAGCGCGGTGAGGAAGAGCGTCGGCGTCATCGTCGGGTCATTTTACCGGGACGAACTGCGCGCCAGAAGCCGTGGACGGCGTGACGATGCCCGAACTCTCGGTGTCACCCTCGAGTAACTCGAGCTCCAGCGTGCCCTCGTTGTCGGGCGCGTAGGGGTCGAGCAACGCGAAGCGCACGAGGCGCCCTTCGGCCAGCAGGCTCTCGCCGGGCCCGAGCACGCCGGTGCGCCAGGTCTTGTTCTCGCCGAGCGACTCGACGACCCACGCGACCTTCAGCGGCACGCCTTCGCCGAGCTGCAGCTTGGCGTCGGTGGGCACGCGCACGCGCTTCTTCACGCCTTCGCCCAGCTCCAGCATGCGGCCGACCTCGAAGTCCCAGCAGTGGCGCGACGGGCTCAGCGGCACGGCGATGACCTTCTTGTTCGCGAGGTCCACCAGCTCGAGGGGCACGGTGGCGTCGTCGGCGAAGCTGCTGCCGGGCTCGCAGTGCATGCGCAGCGCCTTGGCGCCGCCGAACTGCAGCGCCGCGTGACTCGCCATGCGCCGCAGCGCGCCCCAGCCGCCTTTCTCATCGAGCCGCGCCAGCGCCACGCCCAGCCGCGAGTCGTCGCGCTCGAGCTTCAGGCGGTACTTGTGCGCCGGGTCGAGCGGGATGTCGTCGAGGTGCACCGCGTAGGGGTCGATGACGTTCTGCTTGATGTCGAGCGCGAAGGTGGGGCGCTTCGGTGCTGCGGGCGCCACCGGCTTGGGGGCGGTCGGCTGCGGCGTGGGGGCGGGCGCGTCGACCACGGGCTCGCGGCGAGGCTCGGCGCGCACGGGCCGCGCACCACCGCCCGAAGGCCAGAAGACCCAGGTGAGGATGAAGACGAGCGACACGGCGCCGGCGACGCCCGCTACGCGCTGCATCGTCCACTCGAAGCCGGGCTCGGCGGGCGGCGCTTTGGGCGCGACGGGCTGGAGATCGGCGGTGGGCACCGAGACCTGCGGGTCGGTGGTGGATGTCGCGATTTCCGCCATGCGGCTGCGGCGCGGCGTCGACGGCACCTGAGGAATGACGCCCGGGGGCGCGGTGGTCTCGTTCTCGATCGCCACCGCCATCTTGCTGGCGCGGCGCGGCGCGGTCTGCGCCTGGGGCACGGCGCCGAGCGCGGCGATGTCGCCCGTCTTCTTGCGGCTCGGCATCTCGATGGTGGCGTCGGTGCGCGTCTTGGGCGGCGTCGTCAGCACCGGCGCGATGTCGGGCGAGGTCACGGTCGGCTCACCCGCGACCGGGGCATCCATGACCTGCGTCGCCGACGACGGCGGCTGGGTGATCTCAGGTAGGCCCAACTGCGTCTGGTCCGTACTGCCCGCTTTTTTCTCGTCGCTCACGCCAAGGCCCTCGGGAAGGAGGCGACCTTGGCCCGTCAGAACAATTTCCTCAACGTCGTCGGTACGATCGCTGTTGACACGTGCGGCACGAATCCCGTACTAGGTGCCGCGTTTCCAAGGGCGGAAACGAGGGCGGATAGCTCAGTTGGTAGAGCGTCGCCCTTACAAGGCGAGGGTCACAGGTTCGAGCCCTGTTCCGCCCAAGTAGGTGTTGGTCCCTTCTGGGGAGTTAGTTCAGTTGGTTAGAACGTCGGCCTGTCACGCCGAAGGTCACGGGTTCAAGTCCCGTACTCCTCGCAGAGAGCCCCGGAGCCCGAAAGGACTCCGGGGCTTTCGCTTTTTCAGCGCACCGTCTTGATGGCGCGGCCCGCGAGCCAGTCGTCGAGGACGCGATCGTTGAGCGCGTCGGCCACCACGTAGAGCCGCGAGGCGAAGGCGCCGGTGGGGACGGGCGGCTCGCACACCACGCTGCCCGGCTCGATGAAAGACGAGTGGCAGAACTCGGCGCGCTCGCCTTCGAGTCGCAAAAAGCCCACGTGGTAGTCGAAGCCGACGACGAAGAGCCCGTCGCCGAAGCGCTGGTGGATCTGGGCGAGCGCCTCGCCGTTGTCTTTGGGCGTGAAGCGCACCACCGGCGTGCCGCGGGCGAGCGTGGCGACGATGTTGGCCGACGCCTGCTGCGCGAGGCGCACGCGCTCGACCTTGAAGCCCGCGTGCAACAGCACGGTGGACACCAGGTAGCCGCAGGCGATCTTGCCTTCGCCGGGCGTCGTGCTGGTGCCGTTGAAGTCCCACGGCGTGCCGGTCCACGCGGGGAACGCGGTCTTCTCGAGGAACTCCAGCAGCGCGGTGCGGGCGGCGACGCGCGCTTCGGCCCGCGGCTGGCCGGTCAGCGCGACGCGCGTGGCTTCGAGCGAGGTCTGCGCCGCCGCGTAGTCAGGCGCCGCGGCAGTCGAGAGGAGCAGCACGATCGCCAGCATGGGCCGGTACGACGCCCACGCTGGCGGCCGCGGTTCCCGTCACGGGGTCACGACGCCGATGTTGCCGCCGCCGGTGAAGCCGTTCTGCGACCCGTCAATGTCGCCGTAGCACCAGACGCCCGCGTCGACGGTGTAGCGGAACGTGTAGCGCTGACCGACGGCGGCCGCGGCGGGCAGCGTGGCCTGGTACTCGTTGTTGTTGCCCGAGATCGTACCGAAGGTGGCGGTGGTCCACGTCCACCCGAGGCCCGGGTCTTCAGTTTCGACGCCGTAGCCGAGCTGCGCGATGACGGGCGCGGCGGCGTTGGGCGTGAGGCCGGGCTCGTAGAGCTGGCCGTAGATGGTGGTGCCCGCGTCAGCCGCGAAGGGGAACTGCAGGTTGCAGTAGTCGAACTCGGCGTGGTTGGTGACGGTGACGTTGTACTGCTGGTCGACCTGGTAGCCGCCGTCATCGGAGCCGTTGAGATCGCAGTACGTCCACGTGGTGCCGTCGAGCGACGCGCGGGCCGAGACGGCGCGCGGGCCGGTGTAGGCCGGGTACGTCGTCACCGAGAACTCGTCTTCGCCGCTCTGCTCTGACGCGTAGGTCGCTTCACGCCAGCCCCAGAGCGCGCTGCTCGACGCGTTGTCGCCCTGCGGGCCGACGCCGACCTGCATGCGGAGGTTGGGCGACGCGCCGGGCAGCGACGAGACGCCGTTGATGCGCGTGCGCGCGGTGACGGTGAGGGGCGCGCCGCTGGCCAGGTTGAACGCCGACACGGTCTGCAGCCGGCACGCGTTGATGAGCGCCGCCGCCGACGTGAGGCGACCGGCCTGCGCCGACTGGTAGCCGTTCTGCATGCCGTCGCGATCGCAATAGACGAAGGGCCGACCGTTCACCTGCACGCGGAAGGCGACCTCCACGCTGCCGGGCGACGCGGGTGAGGTGAGGGTGGCTTCGTAGCGATCGGCCTGCGTCGCGTCGTCGCGATAGGTCGCTGCCGTCCAGTTGGTCCACGTAGACGGCGTGCTGCCCACCGGGCCCGAGCCGATCTGTACGATCGCGCCGCTGCCCTGGTTCGGCCCGTCCGTCAGCGTGGGGATGGTGACGAGCGCGGTGTACGGCTGCGACATCGTGGCCGGCAGCACCGTCTGGTTCTGGTTGGTGGCCTCGAGCGCGCACTCGGTGACGTCGAACGGCAGCGCCGTCAGCACGCCCAGCTGCGCTTCCTGGATGCCGTTGTCCGAGCCGTCGAGATCGCAATACGTCCACGCGCCGCCCGCGATGCGGAAGCGCCACGCGATGCCGTAGGTGCCGGGCACCGGCCCGAGGATGGTCTGGCGGAACTCGTCACCGCCGCCGGGATCGTCGACGTTGAACAGGCTGCTGAACGACCACTGCCACGCGGCGTCGGACGGAGCGACCGCCGGCGGGCCGTAGCCGACCTGGCCTTCGATGCCCGCGCCTGCGCCGGTCGCTTCGGTGACGCCCTGCACGAAGACGCGGCCGTAGGTCGGCTCGGTGGCGCGACCTTCGTAGCTGGTCAGCGCGGTGGGGAACTGCAGCTTGCACGAGTTGATGCCCACGGTTTCGACGGTGAGCGTGCCGGCCTGCGCTTCGGTGAAGCCGCCCATGTCGAGGCCGTCGGCGTCGCAGTACGTCCACGCGCCGTCGTCGCTGTTGAAGCGGAAGGCGAACTTGTAGGTGCCGGGGCCGGGGTTCGGCAGCACGGCCTGAAACTCGTCGTTCTGCCCGCTGCCGGTGTCGACGTTCCACGCCGCGTCGACCCAGGTCCACGTGGCCGGGTCGGTGCCCGCAGCGCCGTAGCCCAGCGCGCCCTTGATGCCCGGGCCAGCGCCGGTCGAGTTGGTGACGCCTTCCTTGAAGACCTGCGCGTAGATGGTGGGGCCCGTCGCCGCGCCGCGGAGTGTGTGCACCGGCGGCGCCTCGACCGTCTGACCGCCGAGCTTGCACCAGCCGATGCCGGCCGCCGCGACGGTGACGCGCGAGAGCTGCGCTTCGGTGACGCCGTTCGCCGCGCCGTCGCGATCGGCCAGCGTCCACGTCGCGCCGTTGTCGACCGAGAAGCGCGCGGTGACGAAGTAGTCGCCCGGGTTGGTCAGCGTGACGGTGCCCGAGTACGCGTCGCGCGAGAGATCGCCCTGCGCGTCGCCGAGGTAGCTGGCGTCGCTCCACATGAAATCGGTGACGACCGGCGGAGCGCTGACGGTGGTGGCGTAGCCCACCTGCGCGCGCACGCCGCCGCCCTGGCCCGCGCCGTTGGTCGTCATCGGCACGAGCACCTCGGCGGCCACGGTGACGGTGGCGGGCGCGGCTGCGGTGCTCGACGCGTCGGTCGTCAGCGTCGCCTCAGTGATGACCTTGGTGCTCGTCGTGCCCGTGTAGGTGAACGCGCTCGGCAGCGTCGACGACTTGCCGCCGGGGTTGGTCACGGTGACGCCGACGGCCCCGGCCGCGCTGGCGGCGGGCACTACGGCGACGAGCCGACGGTCGCTCTCGAAGGTGACGCTGGTGGCCGCGGTGCTACCGACGGTGACGGTCGCGCCGCTGACGAACTGCGTGCCGGTGATGGTGATGCTGCTGCCGCCCGTCACGGAACCCGACGTCGGGTTGATCGACGTCACGATGGGCGCCGTTTCGCCGCCGCCGCCATCGGTGGGCGGCATGGGCTCGACGGGGCAGGCGGCCAGGAGCGGGGTCAGCAGGAACAACGCGCGCAGCTTCATGAGATCTCCTTCAACCTTTGACGGCCCCGGCGGTCAGGCCGCCGACGAGGTACTTCTGCAGTGCGAAAAAGAGCGCCATGACCGGCGCCGAGATGAGCAGGGCGCCCGCAGCGAAGTGGCCCCACTCGGTCTTGTACTCGCCCACGTAGCGCTGCAACGCGACGGGCAGCGTGAAGCGCGTGGCGTCGTTGAGCAGCGTGGCCGCGAGGATGAACTCGTTCCACGCCTGCATGAAGCTGAAGAGCGCGGTGACGGCGAGCGCCGGGCGCGCCAGCGGCAGCACGATCTTCACGAAGACCTGCCAGTGCGAAGCGCCGTCCATCAACGCGGCCTCTTCGAGCTCACGGGGAATGGTGTCGAAGTAGCCCTTGAGCATCCAGACGCAGAACGGGAGCGAAGAGGTCGCGTACACGAGCACCAGCCCGCCCAGCGAGTCGAGCAGCCCGAGCGTCTGGAGGATTGAATAGAGCGGCACCAGCATCAGCGTGGCCGGGAACATCTGCGTCACCAGTAGCAGCTGCATGCCCGAGTCTTTGCCGGGAAAGCGGAAGCGAGACAGCGCGTAGGCCGCGGTGACGGCGAGCGAGAGGCCCACGAGCGTGGTGGCGCCGCTGACGACGAGGCTCGACATGAGCTGCCGGCCGAAGAGCCACCGGCCCTGCGAGTCGGTCGCGCCGAGCACGTCGCGGAAGTGATCGAACGTGATGCTGTCGGGCAGCGGGTTGGCGCTCAACGTGAGCGTCTGCGTCGGCGAGAGGGCGAGCTTCACGACCCACAGCACGGGGTACAGCGTGGCGACGCACAGCACCGAGAGGCCGGCGTGCAGCGCGAAGAGCTTCCAACGCGGCAGGGTCTTCATGCGGTCTCTCCGCTCAAGCGCTTCGTGACGCGCGACCACGCGAAGAGCACCACGAAGATCAGCACCGAGTACGCGGCGGCGAACCCGTACTGCTCGTTGCGCTGGAACGCCCAGCGGAACGCCTCGCTCACGAGGATGTCGGTCGCGCCGCCCGGCTCACCACCTGAGACCAGGTAGATGATGTTGAACATGTTGAAGGTCCAGACGCTGCCGAGGATGACGGCAGGAAGCAGCGCGGGCTTGAGCAAGGGCAGGGTGATGCGACGGAACTGCGTCCACTTCGAGGCGCCGTCGACCTCCGCGGCTTCGTAGAGATCGGTGGGAATGGACTGCAGCGCGCCCAGCGAGACCACCATCATGAAAGGGAAGCCCAGCCAGGTGTTGGTGATGACGTTGGCGGCGAACGAGGTCGTCCACTGCGTGAACCAGCTCACCGGCTCGACGCCGAAGCCCGCGAGGATGGCGTTGATGGCGCCGAACTGCCTGTGGAACATGCCCTTCCACATGAGCGCGGTGATGTAGTTCGGCACCGCCCACGGGACGATCAGCAGCACGCGGTACACGCCGCGCAGCTTGAGCAGCGGCTCCTTGAGGAGGATGGCGAGGAACAGGCCGATGCTGACGTGCAGCACCACGTTCACCGCCGTCCACAAGAGCGTCACGACCAGCGTGAAATAGAACGAGAGCGGCTCGGTCATGCGGTAGCCGCGCGAGGTGAGGATGTCCGCGAAGTTCGCGAAGCCCACGAACGTGTAGTCGCCCGCGTCGTGGTGGAAAAGCGAGAGCGAGAGCCCGATGACGAAGGGCACGACGATCAAGACGAGCAGGCCCGTGGCTGCCGGCGCCACGTAAGCGAGGCCGCGCGAGGCTTCGGGGTAGCGCTGCGCGAACGTGGTGCCGCGCGCCTGACGCACCTGGAAGACGACGAAGCCGACGGCGAGCAGCCCGAGCGCGACGAGCCACGGCACCGGTGAGGTCGTCGGCGGCGCTTCGCGGTTGAGCGCGCGGTAGCGGCGATCGGCGAGCGCTCCTGCCTCTTTCGGTGCGACGCCTCCTTGCAGCACCGCCTTGAGCGCGAGCTTCATCGGTTCCCACACGCGCGCCATCTCGAGTGTGTTGGGCGTGGGCGTGGCGCGCTCGGCGACGATGCGGAAGGCCCCGATGAGCGGATCGCGCGAGACGTCGGCGTCGTCGTAGGCCGCCAGCTCTGCGGGGATCTGTCGGCCCAGCTTCACGCGCGTCAGCGTCGCTTCGCCGAGCGAGAGGTACTTCGCGAAGCGCTCTGCGTTCTCGGGCTGCGCTGTGCGCGAGGACACGAAAGCCGCTTCGACGCCGAGGAACGGTGACATCGGCAGGCCCGTCTCGCTCACCACCGGCAACGGGTGCACCGAGTAGTGGTTGCCTTCGTCGATCTCTCCCGCGAACCACGGGCCGCTGATCACCATCGCCGCGCGCTGGTCGTTGAACAGTGTCTTCACCAGTGCGCCGCTGACCTCTTGCGGCATCAGCGCGCGGTCTTGCAGCGACTTCACCCACGACAGCGACTTCGACATGGCCGGCGTGTCGAACTGCGCACGCCCGTTGCCGTCGAAGAGCTGGCCGCCGAAGCCGAAGAGGACCGGCGCATGAAAATAGAAGTCGCCCGCTTCCCACGCGATTCCGAAGGTGTTGGGGCCGCTCAGGGCCGGCAGCTGTTTCTCCAGCTCGTCAGTCGTGGTGGGCACGGTGACGCCGTCGCGCACGAAGAGCGCGAGGCACTTGATCGACAGCGGGTAGCCGTAGTGCGCGCCGTCGAGCTCCAGCGCGCCGATGGCAGGCGCGAGGTACTTGTCGTGCTCCAGCGCCTTCGACGGCGCCACGATCTTCATGCGGTGGAACTGCCGCAGCCGTTCGTGCGCGAAGATGAAGACGTCGGGGCCGGCGTCGTGGGGGATCGCGGACGTCAGCTTGGACGAGAGCGCGTCGTAGGGGACGGCGAGCAGCTCGACCTCGACGCCGGTGTCCCTGGTGAACTGTTTGGCGATGCGCTCGAGCGCGTCTTCTTCACCGCCGCGGTAGCCGTGCCAGAGCTTGAGCGGCGCCGCGAACGCCGACGTGGCCCACAGCAGCAGCAACACCAGGCCCCCTCTCCACCGCGGTGGAGAGGGTTGGGGTGAGGTGGTGCGCCCAATCGCGTCGCGTGTGGAGGACTGCTGGCGGTTCACGCCGGGTGCCTCAGCGCGCGCGCCCCGTCGGCCGAGAACACGTGCAGCACATCGCCCGTCGGCTGCACGGCCACCGTCTGCCCGACCTGCACGTCGCCACCTTCGAAGCGCGCTGCCACAGGCCCGGCCGCCGTCTTCAGGAACGCGTAGCCGTCGAAGCCGAGCCGCTCGACCGCTTCGACCTCACCGCGCAGCGGCCCGTCGGCGCTCACGCGGAGATCCTGCGGCCGCAACCCGATCTTCACCTCACCCGTGACATCGCCCGCAGCGCTCAACGAGAACCCGTTGCCGACGAACTGCGCCCCTTCCCGCCGAGCCTCGAGCAGGTTCATCGACGGCGACCCGAGGAACTGCGCGACGAACGCGTTGGCAGGCCGGTGGTACAGCTCGAGCGGCGCGCCAAGCTGCTGCAGCACGCCCTTGTTGAAGACCGCCACGCGCGTGGCCAGCGTCATCGCCTCGACCTGGTCGTGCGTGACGTACAGCATCGTCACGCCCAGCTGCCGGTGCAGCCGCGCCAGCTCGCCGCGCATCTGCACGCGCAGGGCGGTGTCGAGGTTCGAGAGCGGCTCGTCGAACAGGAACAGCTTCGGCCGGCGCACGATGACGCGGCCCATCGCCACGCGCTGCCGCTGCCCGCCCGACAGCGCCTTGGGCTTGCGCTCGAGCAGCGGCGCCAGCTCCAGCATGCGCGCGGCCTCAGCGACCCGCGCGTCGATGTCGGCCTTGGGCAACTTCCGCAGCTCGAGGCCGAACGCGAGGTTCTCGCGCACCGTCATGTGCGGGTAGAGCGCGTAGCTCTGGAACACCATGCCCACGTCGCGTTCGCGCGGCGGCACGTCGTTCATGCGAACGCCGCCGAGCATCACGTCACCCGCGTCGGCGTGTTCGAGCCCGGCGATGATGCGCAGCAGCGTCGTCTTGCCGCAGCCCGACGGGCCGACCATCACCAGGAACTCACCCGCCTGCACTTCGAGATCGACGCCTTTGACGATCGCGTTGTCGCCGAAGCGCTTCTTGATGCCGACCAGACGAACGTCACTCACGAGGCGCGCGAGGGTACTCAACGCGCGCGGCGGCGCGGTTGGAAAGTCGGTGACGCGGCGTGTCAGTCGTCGCTACTTCGGGGCCTGCTTGCGCACCATGTTCTCGAGCACGCCCGGTACGAAGCGCTTGAGCAGCAGCGCGAGCCGCTCCTTGCCGAGCGCGCCGACGTAGACCTCGCTCTTCTTCGCGGCGACGGCGTCGACGATCTGCAGCGCGGTGGCGTCGGCCGGGTGGCCGTTGGCGATGTCGGTGCCGGTCTGGTTGGTGGGCGTGCCGTCGGCGGTGAGCGCGTTCTTCGACACTTCCGTCTGCACGTAGCCGGGGCAGATGATCGTCACGTGCAGCCCCGCGTCGGTGACCTCGGCGCGCAGACAATCAAAGAAGCCGTGCAGCGCGTGCTTCGACGCCGCGTACGACGAGCGCAGCGGCGTGCCGATCTTCCCCAAGACGCTGCTGATGACGACGAACTGGCCGGTCTTCTTCGCCAGCATCGACGGCAGCAGCGCGCGCGTGAGCCCCACGGCGCCGAAGTAGTTCACCTCCATCAAGCGACGGTGCACGTCCATCACCGTGTCCTTGACGAGCGCGCGCTGGCTGATGCCGCCGTTGTGCACCATCACGTCGACGCGCCCGAAGCGCGCCAGCACCTCGTGCGTCAGCGCGTCGAGCGTGTCAGGCCTCGCGAGGTCGAGCGGGAGCACGAACGCCTCGCCGCCACACTTCGCCGCGATCTGCTCGAGCTCTTCACGGCGCCGCGCCGACAGCACCAGCCTGGCGCCCTCGGCCGCGAACGCGACGGCCAGCGCGGCGCCGATGCCCGACGACGCGCCGGTGATCCACACCACCTTGTTCTCGAAGCGACGGCTCATGCGCGTGCGTCTACCGTTCCCGCACCACCGCTGCACCGCCGAAGCGCCGCGCTGCGCGAAACAAATCCACCGCGATGGGGTGGCCGTACGCGGCGCCATGCCGCAGCGCGGCGCTCCCCCGGGTTCACGGGACCGCACTGCCTCTGCTAGGGACAACGTCGTGCTCCGTACGCCCCTGATCGCGCTCGCTGCCGTCGTCTTGATCTCCTGCGAACCCGTCGACGGGGCGCGCCTCTACAAGACCAGCCCGAAGGCCACTTCGCTCGACGCCGCGGCCATCGAGCGCCTCGAGTTCCTCGGGCCCACCATCGTCGACAAGGGCGTCAACTTCGGCATCTACAGCGAGCGCGCCGAGCGCATCGAGCTGCTGCTGTTCGACAACCCCGAAGCGGCGCTGCCCACGCGCCAGTTCCCCATGGAGCGCTTCGGCAACGTGTGGAACCTGCACGTGGAAGGCATCGGCGTCGGTCAGCACTACGGCTTCATCGCCTGGGGCCCCAACTGGCCGTACGACCCCGCGTGGAAGCCGGGCACCGTGGTCGGCTTCAAGGCCGACGTCGACTCAGAGGGCAACCGGTTCAACCCCAACAAGCTGCTGTGGGACCCGTACAGCAAGGCGATTCACCGCGATCACGACTGGAGCAAGGGCAGCCTCGCCACTGGCCCCGCGCGCGCTGAGTCGACGTTCGCGGCCGCCAGCAAGTCGATCGTGGTGCAGAGCCGCTACGCGTGGAGCGACAACGAGACGACCTACCGCACGCGTCGGCAAGACGAGAACACGCCGGGCCACCGGTGGAACGACGTCATTCTCTATGAGCTGCACCCCAAGGGCTTCACCGCGAGCGCCGCGTCAGGCGTCGAGCACCCGGGCACGTGGCGGGGCCTCGGCGAGAAGGTCGCGTACCTCAAAGACCTCGGCGTCACCGCGGTGCACCTGATGCCCCCGTTCGAGAAGCCGCAGGAAGGTGGCTACTGGGGCTACTCGACGCTCTCGTTCTTCATCGCCGAGAACACGTACTCGTTCCGGCAGGAGCAGCACGAGATCATCGACGAGTTCAAGTGGATGGTGGACCAGTTCCACCAGGCCGACATCGAGGTGTACCTCGACGTCGTCTACAACCACACGGGCGAGGGCGGTTTCTGGCGCGATCGGCTCGCGTTCGATTTCAACCCGGACAACTCGATCCCCCCGACGCTGATCAACGTCGACCCCAAGGAGGTCGTCGGGCTCTACAACTTCCGCGGCTTCGACAACGCCGCGTACTACGCGCTCACCGACGACAAGCAGAGCTACGTCAACAACACCGGCGTCGGCAACGGCATGCGCTGCAACCACACGCCGTTCCGCAAGTTGATCGTCGACTCGCTCCGCTACTGGGTCGACGAGATGCACGTCGACGGCTTCCGCTTCGACCTCGCGCCGGTGCTCGGGGAGCGCGACCTCCAGTACTACGTGTGGGAAGACCCCAAGAACACCGTGCTGCAGGACATCGCCGACGACCCGATTCTCCAGAAGTACAACACGCGCCTCATCTCCGAGCCGTGGGGCGCCGGTGGGTACGATCTCGGCCTCTCGTGGAACGGGCCCAACAACAACGAGTTCAGCAACGGCTGGGGCACGCGCATCGGCCTGTTCCCCAACTCGACCAACAAGCCGGGCACCGGCTGGGGCGAGTGGAACGGCCGCTTCCGCGACTGGTGGCGCAGCTTCTGGAACATCGACGACTTCAAGCTGAACAGCCGCGAGGTGAAGGACGGCGGCTTCTTCCTCGTCGGCTCGCCCGACTGGTACCGGTGGAACAACCGCAAGCCGTACCACTCGGTGAACTTCGTCACCGTGCACGACGGCTTCACGATGTACGACCTCTTCTCGTACGACCTCAAACAGAACCACTGCGGCCCGCTCAACCCCATCTGTTGCACCGAGCCCAACTCGGCGTGGTGTGAGATCAACTCGGGCGAGAGCCACAACCGCAGCAAGAGCTGGGGCGACGAGGCCATCAAGCGCCAGCTGATGCGCAACATGTTCGTGGCGCTGCTCATCAGCCAGGGCACGCCGCTCTTGTGGTCCGGCGACGAGTGGATGCGCACGCAGTTGGGCAACAACAACGCGTACTCGACGCGCGCCGACAACCCCTACAACTGGATGGACTGGGGCGTGTGGGAGAGCAACGACGATCGCCACCGCATGCACGACTTCGTGAAGCAGATGATCGCCTTCCGCAAGTCGCACCAGTACGCGTTCGCGCCGCTCGAGTACGAGGGCAACGCGCCGTTCGCGTGGAAGAGCGCGCAGAACACCGATCAGGTCGCGTGGGACAGCAAGCAGCTGATGATGCACTTCTACGATCCATCGCGCGGGCCTGAGCTCGCGGTGCTCATCAACGGCGAAGGTGGCGACGTCACGTTCTCGCTGCCGCAGGGCCGCGCGTGGAAGCGCGTCATCGACACCCAGTCGTACTTCGATCTGCCCGAGACGCTGGTCGCGCAGAACCGCCCGCAGCGCGACTCGAACAACATCTGGCTCACCGGCGGCGAAGCGGTGTCGACCGCCGACTACACGGTCAAGGCGCGCACCGTCGTCGTGTTGGAAGCGTCACCCTGAGCGAGCAGCACCGAGTCGTAACCGTGGAACTGAAACCGACACAGGTCTGTTGCACCCGTAGATCGGCAGCGCCATAAGGCGCCGCCAGGGGGTGTCGCATGACGGTTGAGTTCTTCGTTGCGAAGCCACATCGCTACACGCAGGCGCGTCGCTACACGCGGCTGCCGGCCGATTTTCCCGTTCACGTCCTCGCCGACGAGCTCCGCGTGAACGACCGCGCGCTCGACATCTCGGAGGCGGGCATCGGCGTGCGCACCGACCGGCCGCTGGCGCCGATGGCGCTCGTCTCGCTGCGCCTCGAGGTGCCCACCGAGCCGCAGCCCATCGATCTGCTCGGTCGCGTCATGTGGGCGACGCCGCGGCACATGGGCATCCGCTTCGAGCAGACCGACCCGCGGCTGGGCGACGTGCTCTTCAAACTTCGTCAGACCTACGCGCGGATCTGATCGTCGGCACCGTCGGGCTTGGGTAGAACCCGGCCCCGGTGCGAGCGCTCTTCTTCTTTGGACTCCTGGCCTCGTCGGTCGCGCTCGCACAGGCACCTGACAGCCGCTTCAGCGCCGGTGGCTATTTCCGCATCATGGCGCGCCCCGATTTTCAGGGCGGCAATGGGCGGCTCGGCTACTGGAACCTCAACGGTCGCTTGATGAACGAAGGGCCCTACGCGGCCCTCGAGATGAAGCTCGACCTGCTGCAAGCGCCGCCGGGCACCACCGACATCTGGGCTTCGCTGCACGCGCGTGTCGAAGGCGGCTCCGTCACCACGGCCGACTCGGGCAACGGCAACCTCATCAACTTCCGTATGAGCCAGCTCTACGCCCGCGTGGGCAACGTGCTGGCGCCCAACGTCGTCTTCCAGGTCGGCACGCTGCAGTACTTCTTCGGCGACCTCGGCATCTACGACATGCGCCCGGCGCAGATCCTCGACGACACCATCGGCATCTCGGCGCGCTACACGGCGGGGCCGGTCGACGTGATGCTTGCCGCGGGTGACTCGGGCTTCGCGCTGCGCGGGCTGCAGTACGTGCCCATCGCCACGGCCGGCGGCATGGCGCGCGTGCGCATCGCCAACCTGGTCGAGCTCGGCGGCGGTGGTCAGGTGTCGGTCGAGCCCTTCGTGGCCGGCAACCGCTTCTCGTCGTACGTGACGCCGGGCGTGACGTACGAAGACTTCACGCGCAAAGAGGTGCTGCGCCGGTTTGTCGAGCAGAACCCGATGCTGGGCGCCGATCAGTTCCCGCTGCCGGTGGCCTCGCAGAACACCAACGTCTCGTGGCGCGTCGTCGGCTACCTCGGCTTCGGCGGCTTCGGGCCCATCCGCTGGAACAACTTCTTCGTGCGCTACCAGCGGCTGCACCCGCAGAACTCGTACACCGACTCGTGGAACGGGCGGGAAGTGCAGGTCTACACGGCAGACCTCACGCGCGATCGCTACATGCTGCAGCTGGGCAACGAGATGCAGCTGAAGATCATCCCCGACAGGTTGGACGCCGTGTGGTCGCTGCTCTACGGGTCTGATCGCGATCTCTCTGACGCCATTCGCGCCAGTGAAGCCAACCGCACGTACATGTCGACGGTGCTGCGCCTGCAGCTGTACTTCACGCGGCACGTGCACTGGCTGCTCGAGAACGCCATCAGCCAGGAAGAGTCGATCAACGGCAACCTGTTCCGCACGCAGTACGACTCGATCTTCCAGAACACCAACGGCACGCCTGACACGCGCGGGCTGCAGTTCGGTGACTCGTCGCTGCGGCGCAGCTGGCAGCTCAAGACCGGCGTGGTGTTGAACCCCACGGGCTTCGGCATCTACGCGCGCCCGTCGATTCGCCTCTTGTACGGCTTTCAGTACTCGAACGTGCACGCGGCGTTCGGCAACGCGTTCGTGGAGCGCCTCGATCAGTTCGACGCGTTCAAACCGACGGGGACCATTTCCTGGCACCACCTCGTCTCGCTCGAAGCTGAAGGGTGGTTCTGATGCGCTGGCTCGTCTTGCTGTCTGTCGTGCTCTCGAGCGCGTGTCTGCCGAAGGTGCCGCGTCAGCGGCTGTCAGAGCGCGCGAAGGTGGCGATCGCCTACGTCGTCGACCCCTCGTACGCCGGCACGCCGTTCGCGCCGCCTGACTCGCTCAAGCAGAAGATCAGCGCCGATCTCGACGATCACAACCTCGAGGTCGTCGAGGTGCCGCTCGACGCGATCTCGGCGCAGAAGCTGTCTGACTCACGCTTCAACGCGCTCAAGGCGGCGGTGCCCGACGCGCCGTTCTACTTGCTGGTCGAGCAGCGCGTGCACTTCTTCTCGCAGCTCGACGGCCGCTACCGCTGGGAAGTCGGCACCACGCTGACCGCCGCGCGCGCCGACGGCTCCCAGGCCAGAGATCAGTCGGAGATCCCCGTGATCCTGTTGTTCGATCACGAGAAGCAGAAGGAAGCCATCGCCGCAGCCGCTGACGATCTCGTCACACGCGTGGGACAGTTGATGGACGGCGTGATGGCGGGCGCGCAGCCCACGCAGACCTCGTCGTTCAAGCCGAAGGGCATCTACTTCGTGATGGTCGACCGCTTCGAGAACGGCGATCGATCGAATGACGGCGTGGTCGACGCGAACGATCCGCAGGCGTTTCACGGCGGCGATCTGAAGGGCCTCATCACCCGCCTCGACTGGATCCAGTCGATGGGCTTCGACACCGTGTGGCTCTCGCCGGTCTTCAAGATGCGGCCGACGGCGTGGAACGGCTTCGGCGCGTTCCACGGGTATTGGACGTGGGAGCTGGATCAGCTCGAGCCGCGGTTCGGTGACGAGCTGCTGCTGGCGCGGCTGCGCGAGGAGCTCGACCGGCGCCAGATGAAGCTGGTGCTCGACGTGGTGCTGAACCACGTCGGCCCCGACGCGCCGCTGGTGACGAAGAAGCCCGAGTGGTTCCACCGGCGGGGCGGGGTGACGAACTGGAACGACGCAGAGCAGCTGGTGATGAACGACGTGCACGGCTTGCCGGACCTCGCGGTCGAAAAGCCGGAAGTGCTCGAGTACCTGCTGAACGCCACCCGGAGGTGGCTTCCGCATCGCGAAGCCTGACGGGCTGCGCCTCGACGCGGTGAAGCACGCGCCGCTGGGCTTCTGGGCCGAGTTCAACGGCTCGATGCCGGGGCTCAAGCTGGGCGAGCTGCTCGACGGCAACGCCGGCGCCATCGCGCAGACCTGGGAAGAAGGTCGCTTCACGGCGATGTTCGACTTCCCGCTCGCGTTCGCCATCACCGACGTCTTCTGCCGGGGCGAGTCGCCCGCGAAGCTGGCCGCGGCGCTGAGCAACGATCGCCGCTACCCCGACCCGTCGATGCTGGTGACGCTGGTCGACAACCACGACCTGCCGCGGCTGATGAGCGCGTGCGGCGGTGACGTGTCGAAGGTCGAGCAGGCGCTGGCGTTCATGTTCGCGATGCGCGGCGTGCCGTCGATCATCTGGGGCACGGAGGCCGGCTTCGCTGGCGACAAGGAACCCGCGAACCGCGCGTCGATGCGCTTCGAGCCGCACCCGCTCAAGGACTTCATCGCGCAGTGGATGAAGCGGCGCGCCGAGACGCCGGCGCTCAGTGACGGCGCGGCGCTGCCCGTCGAGGTCGATTCGCAGCACGTGGTGATCGCGCGCGTGGCGCCTGACGGCACGACAGTGCACGTGCGCGTCGAGAACGGTCAGGTCAGCGTGGTGCCCGCGCCTGATTCGTCGTTGTCGTTGCTCACGCAGTGGCGCACCGGCGCGAAGAAGAAGACGCGCGTGTTCCCCGGGCCGGGGTTCCTGACCGGCTCGGGGCCGGAGCTCGGCGACTGGGACCGCGAGAAGGCGCTGCCGCTGCCGGTGACGCTGGAGCTGCCAGTGTTTGGCGCGTTCGAGTTCAAGCGCATCGTCAACGGCGAGTACGAGGCCGGCGCGAACCACGTGCTCTTCGTCGCGCCGTGATAGTCACTGAACGAAGAATCGTGGCCGGAACAGGCGGGCGGACATGTGGTGTGTGGTGTTTGCGGTGTTGGTGGGCGCGACGCCCGACGTCAACGTTTCCGGTTCAACAGAGGGCTTCTTCGCTCAGGCCGAGGTGACGCCGTGGGTTTCGGTGACGGACAAGCCGAACGTCGCCGTTGGCATGCTGCAGGTCGTCGGCAACGTTGGGTACGGGGTTCGCGTCGGCCAGCAACACCGCCTGTCTGTGGTGGCCTCGTGGCGCCCGTCGCTCGCGTGGATGCGCGACTTTGCGTCACCGACGCCGGTTTCGCTGAGCGCTGTGTTCCAGCTCCGCGTCGGAGTCGGAGTGTTGGTACCCAGCCTGGCGCTGTTCTCCTTCGGTGACCCGTGGTTGGGCCTGTCACCGGGCATCTCGTATCGCCTCGTCGTGGGCTCATGGTTGGTCGGAGCTGCGTTCAACAGCGAGCTTGCGCTGACGCCGCACGCCGAGAGCGTGGTGCCGGCGCTGGGTGACGGCGCGTGGCTCGAGGGCCGTGGACTTCGATGGGGCATGCGCGGCGCGATCACCGCGGAGTACGCATTCGACGAACGCTGGTCACTCGCGGTGGTGCTCGCGGCCCGATTCTCGGAACACCAGGTCACGTTGAACCACGGCTCTGACGACCCACGGTTTCCTCCCACCACGGCCTTCGACTCGCGGCCAGACGCGCGTGGCCGCGTGGTGGGTACGTGGGCGTTCCATCAGCATGTTGGCTTGAGCCTCTCGCTCGGCGGCGGCGTCATGGAACGGGGCGCCGGGCTCCTCGGTTTCGGCGAAGCGGGCCTGACACTCTCGTTCCGCACCGACGCAAACCTTCGACGGCTGTTCCTGGACGGGCGCGCGCCGTGATCAACCGCCGCCGAGCTCGCACGAAGAGCGCAGCGCGCTGTCGACGGTGACGACGTTCGCGCCGTCGAGAAGGCTCGGCCACAGCTTGAGCAGGTCGCCCTGTGGGACCGACTGCACCCACCACTGCGTCGTCACCGCGCCGTCGGCCGTCACCGTGAGGCCGGGTCGGAAGACGTCATCGGTCACGAAGATCAGGGGACTTCTTGGCGAGTGGGTGCGCTCCAGTGAGAGCAGCGCCTGCTCATCGGCGCCGTCGCACGCGTCGAAGACGGAGCGCGCCAGCTCGTAGTGAGGCGCGAGCACCGCCGGGCACGTGCTGCCGCGCACGAAGAGCCACAGCGTCGACTCGTTGGCGCCGAAGGCAGTCAGCTTCTGCTGCACTCGCGCGAACGTCGTCAGCGCCGGGTCTGCGCCGTCGGTGAAGACGACGACGTGAACCTCACTGTTGGGCTGCAGGTTCAGCTCAGGCAACACGGCTTCGACGCGATCGAGCGGGCTGTCCACGGTGGTGACGCCTGCGAGCAGCGCCTGGGCATCGGCGGTGGTGTCGTCGAGGTCGAACTGGCTGCGCGACGCCGCCGAGACGAGGTGCACGCGCCGGTCAGGCGAGCCCGCCCAGTATCGAAGCGCCGTGTCGAAGTGTGAGGCGAGCTCCGCGTTGGTGAACGTGCCGTCGCTCAGCACGATGAGATCCATGGTGCGACGCAACACGAAGGTCTGCCGACGGCGCGCGCGCGGCGGCGCGTTGATGCTGACGACCGGGGTGAGGCGCGTGCCATCGGCGAAATCGAGATCGACGGGGTGCTCTGACAGCCCGCCGTCCACGCTCTGCGTCGTCACCGCGAACGCCGCGCTCGTCCTCGACGGAATCGTGAAGGGCAGCGGCTGCGTGGTCACCAGCTGCGCCGTGCGTGAGCTCGCCGCGGTGATGGTCGCGTCCACAGCGCAGACGTTGTGCATCACCAGCTCGCGCGCTGCAGGTGCGCAGCCCGCTTCGCCGCCCGGCACGACCGAGTCGATGGCGACGCAGCCCGCTTCCATCGGCGGCGGTGCGCACGCTGACAGCATCACCAGCCCGAGGACCACGCGCGTCACGCGTTCGATCTAGCGCACGTCCAAGTGACGCCGTGCGTCAAGAGTCGTTGACTCACCAATCAATCGGCGTTACCTCCGACGACTCTCACCGCTTGGAGGTCTCATGCCGAAGGGCAGCCGCCGCGTCGCCATCATCGGAGGTCTTCGGACCCCGTTCGTGAAGGCGAACACCGTCTTCAACGATCTCACCGCACTCGATCTGGGCCGCATCGTCGTCCAGGAGCTCGTGCAGCGGTACGACCTCAACCCCAACGACGTCGACGAGCTGGTCTTCGGCCAGGTCGTGCCGTCGCTCACGGCGTCGTCGATCGCGCGCGAGCTGGTCTTGCTGGCCGGGTTGCCCAAGCGGGTGCAGACGCACACCGTCATGCGCGCGTGCGCCACGTCGATTCAGGCGGCGATCAGCGCTGGCCATTCGATCAAGGACGGCACCGCCGACGTGGTCATCGCTGGCGGCACCGAGTCGATGTCGGACCCGCCGATCTTCACCTCGCGCCCGCTCGCGCACGCGCTCGTCGCCGCGTCGAAGGCCAAGACGCTGCCGGCGAAGTTGAAGCCCTTCCAGAAGCTCGGCGGCAAGGATCTGCTGCCCGTGCCGCCGGCCATCGCCGAGTACACGACGGGCCAGTCGATGGGCGAGTCGGCCGAGAAGATGGCCAAAGAGAACGGCATCACCCGCCGCGAGCAGGACGAGCTGTCGCTCGCGTCGCACCTGAACGCCGCGCGCGCCTGGAAGCAGGGCTACTTCAAGGACGAGGTGATGAACGTCGCCATTCCTCCGAAGTACAAGGACCTCGCGACCACCGACAACCTCGTGCGCGAAGACACGTCGCTCGAGGCGCTCGGCGCGCTCAAGCCCGCGTTTGATCGCCGCTACGGCACCGTCACCGCCGGCAACGCGTCGCCGCTGACCGACGGCGCGGCCGCGTTGATCTTGATGAGCGAAGAGAAGGCGAAGGCGCTCGGCTACGAGATCCTCGGCTTCATCAAGTCGTACGCGTTCGCCGCCACCGACCCGGGCGATCAGCTGCTGCAGGGACCGGCCTACGCGGCGCCGCTCGCGCTCGACCGCGCCGGCATGAAGCTCAAGGACATCGAGCTCATCGACATGCACGAGGCCTTCGCCGCGCAGGTCGCTTCCAACATCCAGGCCTTCGAGTCGAAGCAGTTCGCCGAGAAGCTCGGCCGCAAGGAAGCGCTCGGTGAAGTGAACCGCGGCATCTTGAACGTCAACGGCGGGTCCATCTCGCTGGGTCACCCGTTCGCCGCGACGGGCGCACGAATCCTCCATCAGTCACTCCGCGAGCTGAAGCGCCGCAACCTCGGCACTGGTCTCGTCACCGTCTGCGCGCAGGGCGGGCAGGGCGCCGCCGTCGTTCTGGAGCGTGAATAATGAGCACTCCCACCAAGAGCTTCACGTACGCGGTCGAGCAGGGCGTGGCCGTCATCACCTTCGACATCGAGGGTGAGCCGGTCAACACCATCTCTCCGGCCATCAGCAGCGAGCTCGAAGCGCTGATGACGCGCGCCGCGTCTGACGCGACGGCCAAGGCCATCGTGTTCGTCTCCGGCAAGAAGGACTCGTTCATCGCCGGCGCGAAGATCGATTTTTTGTCGACGGTGAAGACCGCCGCCGAAGCCGCGGCGCTCTCGCGGCAGGGGCAGGCGGGCTTCGATCGCCTCGACAACTTCGAGAAGCCCGTCGTCGCGGCCATTCACGGCGCGTGTCTGGGCGGTGGCCTCGAGTGGGCGCTGGCGTGCGACTACCGCATCGCCACCGACTCACCGAAGACGTCGATTGGCCTGCCTGAGACGCAGCTGGGCCTCATCCCCGGCGCAGGCGGCACGCAGCGGCTGCCGGCGCTCATCGGCGCGCAGGCGGCGATCGATCTCATCCTCACCGGCCGCAACCTCAAGGCGAAGAAGGCGCTCAAGCTGGGCGTCGTCGACGAGGTCGTGCCGGTGCCCATCGTTCGTGAGGTCGCCATCAAGCGCGCCAACGAGCTGGCCAGCGGCAAGCTGAAGCCCGAGCGCAAGCGCGGCCTCGCGCCGGTCGCCCACAGCAAGTCGTTCTCGGAGATCATCAAGGGCCTCACCAACAAGGAGGCCTGGGCCGAGCTCGCGCTGGAAGACAACCCGGTCGGTCGCAAGGTGCTCTTCGATCAAGCGAAGAAGCAGCTGCTCAAGAAGACGCGCGGCAAGTACCCGGCGCAGGAAAAGGCGCTGGAGGTCATTCGCGTGGGCCTCGAGAAGGGCCTCAAGGCCGGCCTCGAAGCCGAAGCGCAGGCCTTCGGCGAGCTGGTGATGAGCGACGTCAGCAAGCGGCTGGTCGAGATCTTCTTCGCCACCACCGCGCTCAAGAAGGACAACGGCGTCGCCGACCCGAAGGTGAAGCCGCGCGAGGTGAAGAAGATCGCGATGCTCGGCGGTGGCCTGATGGGCGCAGGCATCGCGTACGTGTCGTCGGCGCTGCAGCACACGCCGGTGCGCATCAAGGACCGCGACGACGCCGGCGCCGCGCGCGCCATGGCCCACGTGCAGAGCCTCTACGACGAGCGCGTGAAGCGCCGCTCGGTGACGCGCCGTGAAGCCGAGAAGCAGCTCGCGCTCGTCACCGCCACCAGCGAGTACACCGGCTTCAAGCACGTCGATCTGGTGATCGAGGCGGTCTTCGAAGACCTGAAGCTCAAGCACCAGATGGTGCAGGACATCGAGCGCGTCTGCGGGCCCGAGACGATCTTCGCGTCGAACACCTCGTCGCTGCCGATCACCGACATCGCCAAGGCGAGCGCGCACCCCGAGACCGTCATCGGCATGCACTACTTCTCGCCGGTGAACAAAATGCCGCTGCTCGAGATCATCGTGCACAAGGGCACGGCTGACTGGGTGACCGCCACCTGCGTCGAGGTCGGCAAGAAGCAGGGCAAGACCGTCATCGTGGTGAACGACGGCGTCGGCTTCTACACGTCGCGCATTCTCGCGCCGTACATGAATGAGGCGGCCTTCCTGCTGGGCGAGGGCGCCGACATCGCCGAGATCGATCGCGCGCTCGTGGACTTCGGGTTCCCCGTCGGGCCCGTGACGCTGCTCGACGAAGTCGGCATCGACGTCGCGCAGAAGGTCGGGAAGATCATGCACGCCGCGTTTGGTGATCGCATGGCCGCGCCCGACACCACCGACGCGCTCATCAAAGACGGTCGCCTGGGCCGCAAAGCGCAGAAGGGCTTCTACCTCTACGAGAACGGCAAGAAGACCGAGCCCGACCAGAGCGTCTACGCGTTCACGCCGCACGGCAAAGAGCGCAAGCGCCTCGACCGGCAGGAAATGGCCGAGCGTTGCGCGCTGCAGATGGTGAACGAGGCCATCCGGTGCCTCGGCGAAGGCGTCTTGCGCAGCCCGCGTGACGGCGACATCGGCGCCATCTTCGGGCTCGGGTTTCCGCCGTTCCTCGGCGGTCCGTTCCGCTACGCCGACGCGCAGGGCCTCGGGAAGATCCTCGAGCGCACCGAGCATTACCAGAAGCGCTTCGGGGCCCGCTTCACGCCCGCGCCCGCGCTGTACGAGTACGTGAAGGCCGGAAAGAAGTTCCACTGAAGATGCTCACGCACCCGTCACTCGCCGTCTTCAAGCCGCTGCCCTTGCCGGAGCGGCTCTTCGTGCGCGCGCGCCTCTTCTCGGCGCCGTTCGACGAGGTCGTCAAACACGTGCGTGGCCAGCGCGTGCTCGACGTGGGCTGCGGCCATGGCCTGCTGGTGTCGATGATGGCGGTCGGTTTCCCCGACCGGCAGCTCGTCGGCATCGACCCCGACCCGCGGAAGATCGACTGGGCCCGGCGCTCGGTCGGCAAGCTGGGCAACACGCGCTTCGACGTGATGACCGTCGACCGGCTGGCGGGCGTCGAGCCCGAGAGCTTCGACACCATCACTGTCGCTGACGTCCTGTACCTGCTGCCCGAAGCCGAGTGGCCCGACTTCCTCGCGGCCTGTCACCGGCTGCTCAAGCCCGGCGGCCGACTGCTGCTGAAGGAAGCCGAAGACGACGGCGGCTGGCGCACGCGCAAGGCGCTGTTGCAGGAGCAGGTGATGGTGAAGGTGCTCCGTCGGACGCATGCCAGCGGGGCCATCGGCTTTTCCCCGAGGGCGCGCACCACAGCGCTGTTGCAGCGTGCGGGTTTCCGCGTCACTGAAGTTCTGTCGCTGTCGCAACGCAGCACGACGCCGCATGTGCTTTTCGTCGCTGACTGCGACTAGATTCTCGACCGCCAAAGGGGGCTACCGCGTATTGCGCGGGGCCTAAATCCTGGGAGGTCTGCGGATCATGAAGCAACTCTTCGTTGTCGCGCTGTTCAGCGCCTGTTTTGCGGCGTGCAGCAGCTGCGATTCGGCCAAGTCCTGCACGTCGTCGTCGGAGTGTGACACCGGGCAGATCTGCAGCATGGGCCAGTGTCGCGCCACCACCGGCTTCGGCGGTGGCATCGGCGTCGGTGGCAGCGGCGGCTCGGGCGGCTCCGGTGGGACCGGCGGCTCAGGAGGTTCGGGCGGCAGCAGCGGTGGCGGCGGCGGCTCGACGGTCGTCACCGGCTGCGATCCGCAGGGCGGCGCGGTCAATTTCACGCGCGACACCGACTGTGACGGTCTGAGCGACGGCGAGGAATACGAGACCGATCGCGGCGGCGGCGCCAAGACCGACCCGTGCAACAGCGACAGCGACGGCGACGGCCTGTCTGACGGCGTCGAGCTCGGCAAGAACATGACGGTGTCCACCACGTGTGGCACCCGCTTCGTGGCCGACGCGAACCCCAACACGCGCAGCAACCCGCTCGCGCCTGACACCGACGGCGACGGCCTCAACGACGGGGTGGAAGACGCGAACCGCGACGGCCGCCGCGACGGCAACGAGACCGACCCGGTGAAGAAGGACACCGACTGCGACGGCTATTCGGACGGTGAAGAGGCCGCCAGCATCGCCGGCTGTGTCACCAGCGGCACGCAGCGCGACACCGACGGCGACGGCCTGCCTGACGGCGTCGAAGGTGGCCTCGTGCCGGTGGGCGCCGACCCGATGGGGTGCACGTACACCGCGGCGACCTACGATTCCGACAGCGCGACCAAGACCAACGCCTGCAACGCCGACAGCGACAACGACGGCATCCAGGACGGCGCGGAAGACACCAATTTGAACGGCCGCGTCGACCCGGGCGAGCTGAACCCCGTCGACATGAGCGACGGCACCGGCCCCGCGCAGCAGGCGTGCGCCACCACCAACCTGCGCCCCATCACCTTCCACATCAATGGCACCAGCGACGTGCAGCTCGCGCTCGAGCCGGCTTTCACCGAGGTCAACCGCCTCTCGTCGGCTTCGGGCGAGCACGGCTTCGCGTTCTACGACCCGGCCACGAAGGTGGGCGGCATCGCGGTCTCGAAGGCGCCCAACGGCGCCGACGTGACGGCCGAGGAAGCGAACGGTCGCACGCGCATCGGTGACGTGTCGGCGCCGCTCACCCAGAACTTCACCACGTGGGACGGCTTCCCCGCGGTGCGCGCCATCTATGACGTCAACAACACGGACGACCTCAAGGTGAAGGTCAACGCCATCGCGGGCGCCTACGTGGGCGCGAGCCCCATGGGCACGCTCACCGGTACGGCCGGCGTGGTGGGTCCGTTCAAGGTCGTCGCTGAGTACGTGCGGCGGTCGGCGATGACGGCGGTCGTCGTCATCGGCGTGGTGCCGGCGAACCTCTACACGGGCCAGGCGCTCTTCCGTGTCGACGACGCCGCCGGTGGCACGTCGCTCGCGCAGTTCGGTGACTTCGCCAACACGCAGTGCGAGGTGTTCGACGCCACCGTCAGCCAGAAGGTCGACTTCGTGTGGGTCGTCGACGATTCGTGCTCGATGGCCAGCAGCCAGACCGCCGTCGCCAACGCCGGCGCCCTCTTCGGCGCGCGCGTGCAGAGCGCCGGCCTCGACTGGCGCGTCTCGGCCGTCACCACCGGCTGGTACCCCAGCGCCTATGACGGCTCGATGCGCGACTGGACGTCCAATGCATCGACGATGCAGACGTGGTTCAGCGGCGGCAGCTCGTTCGGCACCGGCGGCGACGCCACCGAGAGCGGCTTCATCTCGGCGCAGACGCTGCTCAACCGCACCGGCACGCCGGCGCTCACCTCGACCTTGCGCGCCGACGCCCAGACGCACCTCATCTTCCTGACGGACACGCGCGAGCAGTCGGGCGGCATCAACCCCACGCAGATGCAGACCTACCTGACGGGTCGCAACACCGCGCGCGCGGTGGCGCACGGCATCTTGTGCCCCGAGGGCGGCTCCTGCGGCGACACGGCGGAGGCCAACCCCGGTGAGTACCACCAGCTCATCCGCGCCACGGGTGGCGTCATCGGCAACATCCAGGTCTTCAACCCCGCCAGCCCCACGCCGCAGCAGCAGGCGCAGCAGGCCGCCACCATCGACGCCATCCTCACGGCCGTCATCGGCGGCACCGGCACGCAGCTGCAGCGCCCGCCCATCTCCGCCACCATCAAGGTGGCCATCGCGTCGACGCGCGGCGCCTGCAACGCCGCCGACGTGCCGCGCGATCGCACCAACGGTTGGGACATCGACGCTGCCACGCGCCGCATCGTCTTCTTCGGCAACTGCATTCCTGCAGCGGCCGGCGTGAAGGTGGCGGTCAGCTACAAGTACTGGAACGAGAACTCGCCCGACCCCGACGGCGACGCGTGCGGCGGTACGTGCGTCGCGCCGCAGGTCTGCGACCCCAACCAGGCGCAGTGTGTGTGCGCGCCGAACTGCGGTGGCTGCGGCGCGGGCCTCGTCTGCGAGCCCAACAGCTGCCAGTGCATCCCTGACATCGGCTGAGTCGGCGCACCGCGCTGCACTTCCCGGCCGCTCCGTCGCGTTGACGGGGCGGCCGTCGTGCTTTCAGGCCGTCAGCTGGCGGTAGGTGACGAGCTGAATGCCCCGGCGCGCGATGGCTTCGCGCACGCGCGGGCTCAGCACGGCCGACAGCTCGCCTTCCCAGTCGTAGCGCCACGACGGGTCTTGCGGCACCACGCCCGGCTCGAGGCCCGGGTGGGTGACGATCTCGTGATCGCCTTCGGTGAGCCGCGAGACCAACCGCAGCAGCCGGCGCTCGCTCAGCCGCCCTGACTCGAAGATGCCGTGCGCGCGCACGCGCCGGACGCCGCGCGGCTGCTTGAGGCGGGCCAGCGTGCCCAGCAGCGTCGACTTCATCGCCGCGCCCGGGTGGCGCAGCCAGCGCGCCGACGGCCGTTCCTGCGGCCAGCGAATGGGGAGGCCCAGCTCGGCCGCCAGCACCTCGAGGATCGACGTCATGCCCGGCAGCAGGTGCAGGTGCTGGTGCGTGTCGAGGTGATCGAGCTGCGCGCCGAGCTCGGTGGCGCGACGCACCTGCGCGCGGAACTCGGTGACGATCTCTTCAGCGGGGATGAGGCCCGTCAGCCACGCGGCCGAGAGCTCCGCCCAGTTGCGACGAAACCGGCCGCCGGGCGCGAGCCACCGCACGTCGCGCGCGGGCGCCGCCGGCGTCAGGTGCGTGGTGAGGCACAGGTGCAGGCCGAGCCCCAGCTTCGTCTGGTTGGCGCGGCGCACGGCCTCCGCGGCGGTGGGCCCCACGGCCAGCACGGTGGCGCTGGTGACGACGCCGTCGGTGTGCGCCGCGAAGATGCCTTCGTCGATGCGCGGGTGCAGGCCGAGATCATCGGCGTTGATGACGAGACGGATCATGAACGTGGGCTTCTTCTAGGAGCCCGAGGCCTTGCGGCCCCGGAAAGCGGTGACGTCAGGCGGCAGGCGCACGGGGCGCTGCGGCGGCTGCGGGTTGCGCGTCTCGCCGTAGAGGTCGCCCAGCTCGCGCACCATCTTGGCGATGACCTGCGGGCTGGCCAGCGTCGAGACGCCGCGCGTGCGCGGGAAATAGTCGACGCCCATCTGGAAGACCTTGAACCCGTTGCGGATGGCCTTCACCACCAACTCGGCGTCGATGAACGAGCCCTGGCTCTTGAGCTCCAGCGACTCGAGCACGCGGCGGTGCACGACCTTGAAGCTGAAGTTGATGTCCTTGACGAAGACGTCGAAGAGCGAGCGGATGAGGAAGTTGTAGACGAACGAGTAGACGATGCGCTTCGGGCCCTCGCTGGTGCGATCGAGCCGGAAGGCGCAGATCATGTCGGCCTCGAGGTAGTCCATCAGGTGCAGCGCGCGCTCCAGCTCGTTCAGATCGAACGGCAGGTCCATGTCGCTGTAGATGACGACGTCCTTGGTGCTCGACGCGAAGCCCGTCTTCATCGCGCCGCCGAGCTTCTGGTTCACCTCGTGCGAGACGCAGCGCACGCGGGCGTCGGCGCGCGAGAGGCCTTCGGCGATCTCCCGGGTGCGATCGGTCGACGCGTCGTTGACGACGATGATCTCCCAGTCGTCAGAGAGGCGATCGAGCACCTTTCGGGCGCGATTCACCGTGCGCTCGACGTACTCCTCTTCGTTCCAGGCGGGGAGGAACAGGCTCAAGCTCGGTCGGGCCATGGCCGTTCGCGTATTCCACACAGTAAAACAGCACGCCAGCAGCCTCGGCCTTGCGTACAACCTCGGTGACAGCTCGACCGCATATGGGGGAACACTGGACAGCGATGGTGATCGACGTTGCGTCGGCGCAGACCGATGCGCTCGCGCGCGCGCTGACGGAGGCGGGTGGGGTGGTGCGGTTGGCCCACGCGGTGCCCGAGGCCATCGCCGCGCTCATCGACGCCCCTGCTGACGTCGTCCTCTGCTCGGTCGAGCTGCCCGGCGAGTCGGGCGTGGCCGTGCTGCAGCACCTCCACGACAGCGGCACGCCGGTGCTGATGCTGACCAGCGAGGGCGACCCGGCGCAGCGCGCGCTGCACTTCGGTCGTGGCGCTGATGACGTCATCGTTCGACCGTTTGACGTCGTCGACGTGGTGGCGCGCGTGCGTCGACGGCTCGCGGTGGCCGCTGCGTTGCGCGCCGCGAAGCTCGAGACCGGGCGCCTGCACGCGCTCGCCGTCACCGACGGGCTCACCGGCGTCGCCAACTTCCGCTTCTTCCAGGACCGGCTCCGCGAGGAGTTCCGCCGCGCCCAGCGTTACGACACGCCGCTCGCGTTGGTGATGATGGACCTCGATCACTTCAAGGCCGTGAACGACAACTTCGGCCACCAGGTGGGCGACGAGGTGTTGATGGCCGCCGCGCGCACCATCAAGGCCGCCGTGCGCGAGACGGACATCGTGGCCCGCTACGGCGGCGAAGAGTTCGCCATGCTGCTGCCGCAGACCCACCTCGCTGGCGCGCTCACCGTCGCCGAGCGCGTCGCCGCCGGGCTGCAGGCGCTGAAGCTGGCGACACCCGGGTTGCGCGTCACCGGCTCCTTCGGCATCTCGGGTTTTCCCTGTCGCGGCGTCAGCACGGCCGAGCAGCTCGTGCGCACCGCAGACCTCGCGCTGTACCGGGCCAAGCACGAAGGCCGCAACAAGATCAGCCTCTTCCAATCGGCGATGGCGACGGGGGCTGATGCGGGTCAAATTGACCCCAACAGACAGGCAGTGGGGTGAGTTTGACCCATTTGGCGGTGTCACAAACGCCCAATGATCAGTAGGTTACGACTGACTCAGGGTTGGCAGCACCTTTGCTCATGAGGTGGCCTGTGGAGCCTGCGACGACACTCGAGCCGGTGACCGAACAGGGGCGGCTGCTCCTGGTGGACGACGAGGAGAACATCCTCCGATCGCTGCGGCGCGTGCTGCGGCGAGGCAACTGGCTCATCGAGACGGCGCCCGATGGCGAGGCGGGTCTCGAGCTGTTCGAGCGCTTCCGTCCAGCGGTCGTCATCAGCGACTACCGCATGCCGGGCATGAGCGGCGTCGACTTCCTGGCGCGGGTCAAGGAACAGGCGCCGCAGACCCAGCGGATCATGCTGACCGGTCAAGCCGATCAGCAGGCGATCGAAGAGGCCATCAACCGCTCGGAGGTCTTCCGCTTCGTCAGCAAGCCGTGGAACGACGCGCAGCTGCTGCTGACGGTGAAGAGCGCCTTCGAGCAGCACCACCTGCTGAGCGACAACCTCCGGCTGCACGAGCTTACGGCGCAGCAGAACATCGACCTGCGGCAGCTCAACGCCGAGCTCGAGCAGCGCGTGCAGCACCGCACGCAGCTGCTCTCGCGCGCCAAGCGTGAGTGGGAGTTGTCGTTCGACACCATCGACATGCCGATGGCCGTCATCTCGACCGATGATCTTACGGTGCGCCGCGCCAACCGGGCCGCGTCACGCGTCGCGCGTCGTGACCAGACGACGCCCGGCGCGGGGCTCAAGTGTCACCAGTTCTTGTTCGAGCGAGACACGCAGTGCGTGGGCTGCGCGGCAGGGCCGAAGCTGGAGTCGCCTTCGACGCTGGAGGTCGTGCACCGCGAGCGCACCTGGGTCGCCAGCGTGTACCCGATGACGGACGAGGGCACGGCGGTGTGCCACTACCGCGACGTCACCGACGAGCGCGCGCTCACGCGCCGCGTCATCGAGAGCGAGAAGATGATCGCCATCGGCAACCTCGCCGGCGGCGTGGCGCATGAGATCAACAACCCGCTGGGCGGCATCCTCGCGTTCTCGCAGCTGATGAAGCGAGACGCGGGCCGCACGCCGCAAGATCTCGAGGCGCTCGACCTCATCGAAGAGAGCGCCATGCGCTGCAAGCGCATCGTTGAGAGCCTGCTGAAGTTCAGCCGCCGCCCCAAACTGGAAGACCGCCGCTCGTTCTCGCTGAGCAAGTGCGTGGAGGACGCGGCGGTGCTGTTCCGCGCGCAGATCAAGAAGTACCCGCGCGCCAGGCTGGAGCTCGACATGGCCCAGGGGCTGCCGGAGGTCTACGGCGATTCGTCGCAGTTGGGCCAGGTGGTGTTGAACCTGCTGATGAACGGCCTGCAGGCGTTGCCGTCGGGCGAAGGCCAGCTCAAGGCCACTACCGGCCACGACGCGGGCCACGCGTTTTTCACCGTGAGCGACACCGGCAGCGGCATTCCCGCCGACGTCCTTCCTCGCATCTTCGAGCCGCACTTCACCACCAAGCCGCCGGGTGAGGGCACAGGCCTCGGCCTGTCGATCGCGTACCGCATCGTCGAAGACCACGGCGGTCATTTCTCAGTCGACTCGAAGCCGGGCCGTGGGTCGACGTTCACAGTCCGTATTCCAGTACTGCCAGGGGGGAGCACCGCATGAGCAACGACAACGTGACCAAGCGCGCCGAGCGCAAGACGAAGGTGTTGGTGATCGACGACGACAAGATCGTGCTGCGCGCGGTCTCGGAGATCCTGCAGCGCGAGGGCTACCAGGTGATGGCCATCGACGACGCGGTCGAGGGCCTGGCCGCCGTGAAGGACCCGACCATCGACGTCGCGTGCCTCGACATCAAGATGCCGAACCTCTCGGGTATGGATCTGCTGAAGGCCTTCAAGCAGAGCCGACCTGACGTCGAGGTCATCATGATGACGGCCTTCGCCACCGTCGAGACCGCGGTCGAAGCGGTGAAGGGCGGGGCCTACGACTACCTGACCAAGCCGTTCGACAACATCGACGTGCTGGCGCTGGCCGTGGGGCGCGCGGCCGAAAAGAAGGCGCTGCGCGATCGCACACGCGTGCTGGAAGAGGCGCTGTCGGTGCGCGACTCGTTCGAGGACCTCGTCGGCCAGTCGCCGCAGATGCGCGCGGTCTTCAAGCTCGTCGAGACCGTCAGCTACTCGACCGCCACCGTCCTCATCCAGGGCGAGAGCGGCACGGGTAAGGAGCTCGTGGCGCGGGCCATCCACTTCCGGTCGCCGCGCAAAGACAAGCCCTTCGTGGCGGTGAACTGCTCCGCGCTGACCGACACGCTGCTCGAGAGCGAGCTCTTCGGTCACGTGAAGGGCGCGTTCACCGGCGCCAACTCGATGAAGAAGGGCCTGTTCGAAGCGGCTGACGGCGGCACCATCTTCCTCGACGAGATCGGCGACGTGCCGGCGGCGATGCAGGTGCGGCTGCTGCGCGTGCTGCAGGAAGGTGAGGTCAAGCGCGTCGGGTCGAACGAGAACATCAAGGTCGACGTGCGCGTCATCGCGGCGACCAACGTGGACCTCTCGAAGGCCCGCGACGAAGGGAAGTTCCGCGAAGATCTCTTCTACCGGTTGAACGTCATCAAGGTGGACCTGCCGCCGCTGCGCGATCGCCCCGCCGACATTCCGCTGCTGGCGCAGCACTTCCTCGGCATCTACGCGGCCAAGTCGAAGAAGAAGATGCTGCGCATCAGCCAGGAGGCGATGGAGGCGCTCACCGGCGCGCGCTGGGCCGGCAACGTGCGCGAGCTCGAGAACGCCATGGAGCGCGCGGTGGTGCTGGGCACGGGCGATCAGGTGCAGCTCGAAGATCTGCCTCCGGAGATCCGCAACAGCCCGCGCAGCGGCGCCGACGTCGAGCTCTTCTCGCTCTCTCACCTCGAGTACGCGCAGGCCAAGAAGCTGGCGATTCGTGCGTTCGAGCGTCGCTACCTGTCGACGCTGCTCGAGAAATCGAACGGCAACGTGTCGATGGCGGCGCGCGCGGCGGGCGTCGATCGTTCCAACTTCCGCCGGTTGCTCAAACAGTACGAGGTCGGCGGCAGGTCGATGAAGAAGGGCGACGACGACTTCGACGACGACCTCGACGACGCGACCCCGTGAGGTCCGTCAGCCGTCTTCGCCCGGCTCCTTCGGCTGCTTCAGCGCGCGGAGCTCGTCGATGCGCGCCTTGTGCTTCGCCTCGTAGCCGCTGGCTGACGGTTCGTAGAACCGCTCCTGGCGCAGGCCTTCCGGCAGGTAGTTCTCGATGACGTAGTGGCCTTCGTGATCGTGCGGGTACTTGTACCCAGACCCGTAGCCGAGGTTCTTCATCAGCTTCGTGGGCGCGTTGCGCAGGTGCATCGGCACCGGCAGCGGGCCGTGCGTGTTCACCGCTTCCCGCGCCTTCATGTACGTCATCTTGGCGGTGTTCGATTTGGGCGCCATCGCCAGGTACGTGACGGCCTGCGTGAGCGGGTGACAGCCCTCGGGGAAGCCCATCAACTCGACGGCCTGGAGCGCCGCCACCGCGACCTGCAGCGCCTGCGGGTCGGCGTTGCCGACGTCTTCACTCGCGAAGATGACCATGCGGCGCACGATGAAGCGCGGGTCTTCGCCGGCCTCAATCATGCGCGCCATCCAGTACACGGCGCCGTCGGGGTCCGAGCCGCGCATCGATTTGATGAACGCGGACACCACGTTGTAGTGCTCCTCGCCGCCCTTGTCGTAGAGCAGCGTGCGCTGCTGCACGGCCTCTTCGGCGCCGTGGCGGTCGACGTGATCGCCGCCGTACTTGGCCGCGACTTCCAACGCGGTCAGCGCGCGGCGGGCGTCACCTGCGGCGATCATCGCGATGAAGGCCAGCGCGTCGTCGTCGACCTTCACCTTGTTGGCGAGGCCGCGCGCGTCTTCGATGGCCTGACGCAGCACCGTTCGCAGTTCGTCTTCTTCGAGGCCGCGCAGCGTCAAGACGCGCATGCGTGACAGCAGCGCCGCGTTGACCTCGAACGACGGGTTCTCGGTCGTCGCGCCCAGCAGCGTGATGGTGCCCTTCTCGACGTGCGGCAGCAGCGCGTCTTGCTGGGCCTTGTTGAAGCGGTGGATCTCGTCGACGAACAAGATGCTGCGCTGGCGGTGCAGCTTCCAGCGCTCGTTGGCCGACGCGACGGCCTCGCGCAGCTCCTTCACGCCGCTCAACACCGCCGAGACCATCTCGAAGTGGGAACCGGTGGCGTTGGCGATGATGCGCGCGAGCGTCGTCTTGCCGGTGCCGGGCGGGCCCCAGAAGATCATCGACGGCACCTGGTCGAGCTCGATGGCCTTCCGCAGCAGCTTGCCGGCGCCGGTCAGGTGCTCTTGGCCGACGTACTCGTCCAGCGTGCGTGGCCGCATGCGCTCAGCGAGCGGCGCGCGGGCTTCGGCTTCATTGGCGGCGGCGCGATCGAAGAGATCCATCGGCGCCAGACCTACCAGCGGCGCGCGTTGACTTGCGAATCAATCTGGCCGCAAATGCCGCGCATGGCCTCCCAGAAAGCAGTCATCACCTGCGCGATGAACGGCGTGTTGACCGACCCCGCGACGCACAGCGTGCCGGTGACCCCAGAAGAAATGGCGAAGGAGGCCCGCCGTGCGCGCGACGCGGGTGCGTCGGTGGTGCACGTGCACTTCCGCGCGCAGGAACCGGGCATGGGCCGCATGCCCAGCTGGGACCCGAAGGTCGCCAAGGCGGTCTGCGACGCCATCCGCGCCGAGGTGCCCGACCTGCTCATCAACATGTCGACGGGCGTGGTGGGCGAAGACATCTCAGGCCCGGTGGCGTGCCTTGAGGCGGTGAAGCCCGAGATGGCGGCGCTCAACGCCGGCTCGCTCAACTACCTGAAGCTGCGCGCCAACAACGAATGGGCGTGGCCGCCGATGTTGTTCGACAACCCGGTGCACAAGATCGAGGCCTTCGAGAAGGTGATGAAGGCGCACGGCATCGTCCCCGAGTGCGAGTGCTTCGACACCGGCATCCTCCGCAGCGTGGCGATGTTCGCGAAGCGCGGCATGGTGCCGACGCCGCCGCACGTCTCGCTCGTCATGGGCGTCGAGTCGGGCATGCCCAACAAGGCGTCGTGGCTGCCGTTATTGCTTGAAGAGATGCTCACTGGAACCCACTGGCAGGTCATCGGCATCGGCCGTCAGGAAGTGTGGAAGCTGCACCAGCGCTGCGCGGAGCTCGGCGGCGATCTGCGCACCGGCCTCGAAGACACCTTCTATTTGCCTGACGGCGCCAAGGCGACGAGCAACGGGCAGCTCATCGACGCGCTGGCGAAGGTGGCCGTGGCCGCCGGCCGCAGCGTGGCCACCCCGGAAGAAGCGCGGGGCCTGCTGGGCATTCGCGCGAAGTGACCGTTACGTCACCGGCGTATGGCGACTGACCTCTTCACCGCCTCGCTCGATGCGGGCCGCGAGCTCTTCGAGAAGGGCTCGTTTCACGCCGCGCACGAAGCGTGGGAATCAGGTTGGCGGCGCACGCGCGGCGACGAGCGCACGCTGCTGCAGGTGCTGGTGCTGTGGAGCGCGGCGCTGCACCACCACTCACACGGCAAGGAGCTGGGCGCGAACCGGCTACTGCTGCGCGCGCTGGAGCGCATGGGTGGGCTGCGAGAGGTCGATGGCATCGACGTCGACGGGCTGCGCGAGTCGCTGGTGACGTCGCTCGAGCACGCGCGCGCGCCCTGGTCTGAGGCCGCCCGACCCGAGTGGCCGCAGTCGTCGATCACCGTCGGCTCGGAGCAGCTCGAGCACGAGACGCGCTGCCCCTACTGCGGCGAGCCGGTGCTGGTGAACATCGCGCCGGAAGAGGCTGACGACGCGCAGTACGTCGAAGACTGTCCGGTGTGCTGCAGGCCCTGGCAGGTGCAATTGACGCGCGACGGGAGCAACATCTCCGTGACGTTGCGGCGAGATGACGCGCAGTAGTCGGGTTCTTGCTGACGACGCGCGACAGGCTTGGCGGCGACGCCCTCAACGCTGTCGGTTTCCGTCGAGGAAAACCGGAAGAATTTCAGACAGGTGGGGTGCCGGTTTGCGTTGATCGACCGTGAAGCCGCGTGGTCGATTCACGGCCACTCATGGAGTTCACCCACGTCATCTCCAGCTTCCCGACGCTGCCGCTGACGGTCCTGCTGGGCGTCGCGGTGGGCTACTGGCTCTTCGCGCTCGTCACCGGTGTGGCGTTCGATCACATGGACGGTGCGGCCGACAGCGCCGCTGACGCTGTGACCGGCGCGATGAAGGGCGCCGCTGAGTCCGTCGCAGACAGCGTGGCCGACAGCGCCGCCGACGCAGTGACCGGCGCGATGAAGGGCAGCGCCGAAGCGGTGACGGCCAAGGCCAAGTCCGCCGCCGAAGCGATGGACGGCGGCTTCCTCTCTCTCCTGGGGCTGGGCCGCGTACCGGTCACGTTCACCTTGTCGCTCATGCTGTTGGTGGCGTGGACGGTGAGCGCCGCTTCGACCGCGCTGTTCGGGCCGTGGAGTCTGGTGCTCGCGTCGCTCGTCTTGCTGGGATCGCTCGTCATGGGCCTGTTCGGCGCGGCGATCCTGCTCCGTCCGCTGGGCAAGGCGCTCAACCAGAGCAACCCGGCGCGTCGACGCGACTCGCTCGGCCAGATCTGCGTCATTACTTCCGGGCGCGTGGACGCCACGTTCGGCACAGCGCACATCGACGACGGCGGCGCCGGGCTCAACGTGCACGTCATCTGCACCAAGGCGAACACGCTCAAGAAGGGCGACCGCGCGATCCTCGTCGAGCTCGACGCGTCGAAAGACGTCTACGAGGTGGAACCTGTCGACTGGCTCATGCCTCAAGAAGTCGAAGCGCTGAAGGACCCGGCGCTCGCAGCACAGGTGCTCAGCAACCGGGTTCGCCGTCGCTGAAACACACATTCATTCACTGAAGTCTCAACCCGCAGGGGGAACACACACATGGACTCGACTCTGTTGACCACCATCGCCGTCGCGATCGGCGTCGGCCTGCTGATGCTCTTTGGCATCGGCATGGTGCTGGCGCGTTTCTACCGGCAGGTCGCTCAGGGCCAGGTGTTGATCGTCAACACCATGAAGAGTGAGCCGAAGGTCTCGTTCACCGGCGCCGTGGTGATCCCCATCATCAACCGCGCCGAGACGATGGACATCTCGCTGAAGACCATCGAGATCGACCGCCGCGGCAAGCAGGGCCTCATCTGCGCCGACAACATCCGCGCGGACATCAAGGTCAGCTTCTTCGTACGCGTGAACAAGACCGTCGAAGACGTGCTCAAGGTCGCCGGCGCCGTCGGGTGCCAGCGCGCGTCTGACCTCGCCACGCTGCAGGAGCTCTTCGAGGCCAAGTTCTCCGAGGGCCTCAAGACGGTGGGCAAGCGGCTCAACTTCGAAGACCTCTACAAGGAGCGCGAGGTCTTCAAGGACCAGATCGTCAGCGTCATCGGCAAGGACCTCAACGGCTACATGCTGGAAGACGCAGCGATCGACTACCTCGAGCAGACGCCTGTGGAGATGCTCGACAAGGAGAACATCCTCGACGCGCAGGGCATCCGGAAGATCACGGAGCTCACCACCATCCAGAACGTGCTGACGAACGAGTTCCGTCAGGACGAGCGCAAGAAGATCACCAAGCAGAACGTCGAGTCGGACGAAGCGGTGTTCGCGCTCGAGCGTCAGCGCGCCGAAGCGGCCGCCAAGCAGAAGCGTGAGATCGAGACCATTCAGGCGCGCGAAGGCGCCGAGACGCAGCGCGTGCAGCAGGAAGAGCACCTGAAGGCCGAGCTGGCCCGCGTGCGCGCCGAAGAAGAGCTGCAGATCAACGAGCAGAACAAGCAGCGCCAGGTCGAGGTGGCCGAGAAGAACCGCGAGCGCGTGGTCGGCATCGAGACCGAGCGCGTGCAGAAGGACCGCGCCCTCGAGGCCATCGCGCGCGAACGCGAGGTCGAGCTGCAGCGCATCGGCAAGGAGAAGGCGCTCGAGACCGAGCGCAAGGCCATCGCCGACGTCGTCAGCACGCGCATCGCCGTCGAGAAGAAGGTCGCTGCGGAAGAAGAGAACATCAAGCAGCTGCGGTTGGTCGCCGACGCGCAGCGCCGCAAGGAAGCCGCGGTCATCGACGCCGAGTCGCTGGCCCAGCAGGCGGTCGTCGAGCGCGTGAAGGCCGCTGAAGCCGCCGAAGAGGTCGCCAAGCACGAGGCCAAGCAGCGCCTCATCGCCGCTGAAGCGTCGCTGGAGGCCGCCGACAAGGAAGCCCGCGCGAAGATCCGCCTCGCTGAAGGTATGCAGGCCGAGTCGGCCGCCGAAGGCCTCGCCGAAGCGCGCGTGCTGGAAGCCAGGGCGCTCGCCGAAGAGAAGCAGGGCCTCGCGCTGGTGCGCGTGAAGGAAGCCGAAGCGGTGGCGACCGAGAAGCGCGGCCAGGCCGACGCCAACGTGTTGCGCCAGAAGCTGCTCGCCGAAGCGGAAGGCGATCAGCAGAAGGGCCTCGCCCAGGCCAAGGTGCTCGAAGCGCAGGCGGAGGCCACGCAGAAGCAGGGCCTCGCCGAAGCCGAAGCCACGCGCGCGCGCGTGCAGGCCGAAGCGCTCGGTGTGCAGGAGAAGCTGCTCGCCGAGTCGAAGGGCCTCGCCGAGAAGGCCAAGGCCATGGCGCAGCTTCAGGGCGCGACGAAGGAGCACGAAGAGTTCCGCATGCGCCTCGAGAAGGAGCGCGCCATCGAGCTCGAAGCGCTGCACGTGCGCAAGGACGTGGCGCTGTCTTCGGCCCAGGTGCTCTCGACGGCCCTCACCAACGCGAAGATCAACATCGTGGGTGGCGACGGTCAGTTCTTCGACCAGTTCGTGAAGGCCACGTCGCTCTCGCACGCCGTCGAGCAGGGCGCGACGGGCACCGAGACCATGCAGACGTTGCTCAAGCCGTACCTCACGGGCGAGCGCCAGCTGCCGGAGGACTTGAAGGAGATCCTCTCGCGGCCCGGCATCACGCAGGACGCGCAGAACCTCGCGGCCGCGGCGGCGCTCACGAAGTTGGCGAAGAACGACAAGAAGTAAGGCGGCCACATGGCAGACGAGAACCCGTCGCTCGCCGGCGGCAGCTACGAGGTCATCCGTAGCCGCCTGCTGGCGACCGCGAAGTCATTGGGCGAGCGCGCCGGTGCGCTCAACGCCCGCCGACGTGAGGAGTTCGGCGGGCAGGAGCTGACGGTGCTGGGCACGGAGCGCGTGCGCACGGAGCACTCGTGCGTCGCGCGCGACATCGTGCCGGTGGGCAAGCACCTGCTGCTGGGCTTCAACGTCTTCATGGGCCTGAAGCAGGACAGGTCCGTGGGCGACGTGTTCTCGCTGCACAAGTTCGAGCGCTCCGCCGATGGCGCTTTCGATTTCGGTGAGCTGCCAAAGAGCGAAGGTGGCTTCCTCGACGACCGCCGCTTCGTGAAGGACTTCGAGGAGGTCTTCCGTTTCTACAAAGACGCGAAGCTGAACCACCTCGAGAAGAGCGAGGCGCGGCTGCTGATCACGTTCCAGACGGGCCACACGCTGCGCGACGTGAAGGTGCTGCGCTTCGGCGCCGACACGTCGGGTCGGCTCACGTACCTGGACAACCGCGGCGAAGCTGACGTCGTCGTGCCGCCCACGCACGACTTCCAGTACGAGCGCCTGACGCGCGAGAACTTCGTGCTGGGTCGCCACCCGCACGTCAACGTGCTCGACGAGGTCTTCATCGAGACCGTCGGCGGCGATCTCACCGTCAAGGTCGAGAACAACACCGAGTCGGGGCAGGGCATCTACTCGGAGCCGGTGGACGAAGCGCAGCAGGCGCTCGACGACGCCGAGTTCTGGTTCGTGAAGATCGGCGCGTTGATCCTGCTGAAGGTGCTGCCCTTCCGCGAATCGAAGTACCGCTACCTGGTCTTCAACACGCGCACACGCCAGGTGACCCGCGCCGACGCCATCGGGCTGTCGTGCGTGTCGCTGCCCGAAGAGCAGGGCATCATCTTCCCTGGCGGCTTCGTCTTGCAGACCGGCGAGTCGAAGGTCTTCGAGGCCGACGTCGGCGGGCTGGTGTTCCAGCGCAAGGTGCAGAGCCCCAACGGCGAAGACGTGCTGTTCGTGTTCTTCGAGCGCGGCACCGGCCGGTACGTGCTGTTCCCGTACAACCTGGTGCGCAAGGAGATCGCCGCGCCCATCAACTGCCACGGCTATTCGATCTTCCCCGACGGGCAGATGGTCGTCTTCCGCTCGACGTCTGACGAGCCGACGCGCGTGCACCCGGTGCAGATCTGGCAGACGCCGTTCGTCTCGGCGGAGTTCGCCGCCGCCGCGCCGTCGCCGCAGACGCCGCTTGGCAAGCTGGGGAACGCCGAACTGGTGCGCGGCATCTCCGAAGTGCTGACGCTGCAGCGCCTCGCCGAGCAGCCGCAGGTCACCCGGCGCAGCTACGAGGCGCTGGTCTCGGCGTGCACCCGCGCCGTCGACCAGTTCCACTGGCTCGGTCAGAAAGAGGTCGCGCTCCTCGAAGGCGTTCAAGAGCTCAAGAAGAACGCCGAGCTGATCATCGACGAGTTCGAGAAGGTCTTGTCGATGCAGCGCCGCGCCAGCGAGGCGCTCGCGCAGGCTGACGACTCCCAGCAGAAGCTCATCGCCCGCGTCACCACCGACGAGCTGGCCAGCACCGACGCGTACATGGACACGCTGTCCGAGCTCCGCAAGCAGCTCGGCCACCTCGTGACGGTCAAGGAGGTCCGCTACATCGACCTCCAGAAGATCGACGCGATGGAAGCGGAGGTGAAGACCGCCTTCGACGACGTCAGCAAGCGCTGCGTCGAGTTCCTCTTGTCGCCGAAGGCCTTCGAGCCGCTGCACGCAGGCGTGCAGCTGGTCGCAACGGCGACGGAGAAGGTCACCAAGACGCTGGAGCTCGAGCCGCAGCTGCACGAGGTCGAGCGGCTGTCGTCGGGCTTGTCGTTGCTCGGCGAGGTGGTCGGCGGGCTGAACGCGGGCGATCCCACGCAGAAGGCAAAGATCCTCGAGGACATCTCGGAGGTGTTCGCCAGGCTGAACCGCGTACGCGCCACGGTTCAGGCGAAGCGCAAGGAGCTGCTGGGCTCCGAGAAGCGCAGCGAGTTCGGCAGCCAGTTCAAGCTGTTCGCGCAGAGCATCGACTCGGCGCTGTCGCTGGCCAACACGCCCGAGCAGTGTGACGAGCAGCTCTCGCGCCTGACGCTGCAGCTCGAAGATCTCGAGAGCCGCTTCGCCGAGCTTGACGAGTTCGCCACCGAGCTGGCGACGCGCCGCGAAGAGCTGCTGGAGGCCTTCGGTAAGCGCAAGCAGGTGCTCGTCGACGAGCGCAACCGGCGCAGCCAGAACCTGTTCGACGCGGCTGATCGCATTCTGCAGTCGGTGGCGCGGCGCGCCGCGACGTTCAACGCCGACGACGAGCTCAACTCGTACTTCGCGGCCGACCCGATGATCCAGAAGCTGCGTGGGTTGACCGCGCAGCTGCTTGAGCTCAAAGACTCGGTGAAGGCCG